>JAITSR010000316.1 GCA_031287655.1 Clostridiales bacterium | reverse complement strand
CGCTGATCCCGCTCCGGTTTATCCCGATCACGCGCGGGCACGCGCACAGGGGCGGCGGCGGTGCGGGTGGCAAGACCGTCGGCCGCGGCGGCGGCGTGAACCTCACGATGATCGTTAAGAACAGGCGGCTCATGCTGCTGCTCGGCTTCGGCCTCTTTCACTTTATGTTCGTCAGCTGCCAAAACACCTATTTTTCCGTGTACTACGCGACGGAGCGCGGAATGAATGCGGGAATCGGCATGTACGGCCTGTTCTTCGCGCTCTCGATCTCCGGCGAGGCACTCGTGATGATCCTCGGCCACAAGCTGTTCAGCAGGCTCAACGTCTACACGGTCTTTTCGGTGATCCCGCTCGCGGGCAGTCTGCGCGCGCTGATCGTGTACCTCGCGCCGAATCCGTATATCATGATGGTCAGCGCGGTCTTTCACGGGCTGATGTTCGGGCTTTTGTGGATGCACGCCGCGCCGTACATCGGCCGGATCGTGCCCAATGAAATGCGGGCGACCGGGCAGGCGAGCTGGTCGGTGATGGTCTCCGGCCTCGGTCCCGTGATCGGCTCCACGCTCGGAGGGCTGCTCACCAATTTTATCGACATCCGCGGCGTATTCCTCTTTGTTTCGTGCGCGCTGAGCCTCGTGTTCATCGTGTTTTCCTTTTTGTTCCGCCGCCAGCGCGCAATCGACCGCGCGGAGGGCTTCATTGCGCAATAATTGTCGGGTATTGGCGTATAAGTCACGCGTGAGGCGCGCATAAGCCATAGTTCGTGCATGATCCGCGCGTTGGCGCATATGCCGCGCATAAGCGTATAAGAGCAGAAAAAATCGCAAAAAAAAACGCTTGACAAGACTTTCGTCCTGTGCTACGATGGTTTCGTGGTTAGCGCAGTCTAACCATTTTTCAGGCAAGTAAGTTAGCCATAACTCACTAACGGAAAGCGGAGGGTGCGGACAATGCCTTTATCAATGGCAAGGGTAGGGGATGAAAACAGTGTCAAGAGGGTCGGCGGAAAGCCGGAGACAAGGCAGTTTTTGGAAAACCTCGGCTTCGTGCCGGGCAGCCTTGTGACACTTATCACACAGATCAGCGGAAATGTGATCGTCAGCATCCGGGATTCCCGCGTCGCGATCAGCCGTGAGATGGCGAGCAAGATACAGGTTTAGTACCATCAATAAAGAACGTCAATAAAGAACGTCAATAAAGACCATCAGTAAAGGAAGTTCGCAGGAGAGGGGTGGCGGAATGCAGACGCTAAAAACGGCCAAGCCCGGCGAGACATTGCGTGTGACGAAAATCACGGGCGAGGGCGCGATCAAACGGCGTATCATGGATATGGGGCTGACGCGCGGCGTGGAGGTTTTTGTCCGCAAGGTCGCGCCGTTGGGCGATCCGGTCGAGGTCACGGTGCGCGGCTATGAGCTTTCGCTGCGCCGGGCGGACGCGGAAATCATCGAAGTCGAAAACGCGTAAACGTAAGGAATCGCGGGGGAGATATGCCTTCTCCGCGTTTTGTCGGCCATGTGATTAGCGCTGACTAACCAGCAGGGAAGGATTCGGCAGCAGCAAGAACAAGGGGCAAGGACAAGGAGGATAAAGAACGCTATGGCGGTTCAAATCGCGCTCGCAGGCAATCCAAACAGCGGCAAGACGACTCTATTCAACGCACTGACAGGCTCCAACCAGTTTGTCGGAAACTGGCCGGGCGTTACGGTCGAAAAAAAAGAGGGCAAGCTCAAGGGGCACAGGGACGTGACCGTCGTAGACCTGCCCGGCATCTACTCCCTGTCGCCCTACACGCTCGAAGAAGTCGTCTCCCGGAATTTTTTGATCGACGAGCGGCCGGACGCGATCCTCAACATCATCGACGGCACAAATTTGGAGCGCAACCTGTACCTTACGACCCAGCTGACGGAGCTCGGCATCCCGGTGGTCGTCGCCGTCAATATGATGGACATCGTCGACCGCAGCGGGGATAAAATCAACACGGAGAACCTCGCCCGCGAACTGGGCTGCCGTGTCGTCGAGATTTCCGCGCTCAAAGGCTCGGGTCTGACGGAGGCCGCCGAGGCCGCGTTGGAGATGGCGCGCGGGGGCGGCAAAACAACACCGCAGCACAGCTTTTCGGGCAGCGTGGAGCACACGATCGCCCACATCGAGGAAGCCGTCCTGCACGATCTGCCCGAGGAACGGCAGCGCTGGTACGCGATCAAGCTCTTTGAGCGGGACGAAAAAATCATCGAAAAGCTCGGACTCGGCGCGGAAAAGCTGGCGCATATCGAGGGCGACATCAATCGCTGCGAGGAGGAGCTGGAGGACGACGCCGAGAGCATCATCACCGCGGCGCGCTACGAGTACATCGACTCGATCATCAAGGACTGCGTAAAGTTGAAAAACAAGGGCAGGCTCTCGGTTTCGGACAAAATCGACAAGGTGGTCACGAACCGCTTTTTGGCGCTTCCCATCTTTGCGGCGGTCATGTTCATTGTGTACTTTGTGTCGGTCACGTCGGTCGGCACGCTCGCGACGGATTGGGCGAACGACGGCGTGTTCGGCGACGGCTGGCATCTGTTCGGAATCGGCGGTTCCGCATACGAGGAAGCCGTCGGCGCGTTTGAAAGCGATCCGTCGGCGGCAGAGCCGGATCCCGCCGACTACGGCATTTGGGTCCCCGGCGTCCCCGTGGCGCTCGCCGGCGCGCTCGAGGCGATCAACTGCGCGGATTGGCTGCAGGGCTTGATTTTGGACGGCATTGTCGCCGGCGTCGGCGCGGTTCTGGGCTTTGTACCGCAAATGCTGATCCTGTTCATGTTTCTCGCGTTCCTCGAAGCCTGCGGCTACATGGCGCGTATCGCGTTTATCATGGATCGGATTTTCCGCCGTTTCGGGCTCTCCGGCAAGTCGTTTATCCCGATTCTGATCGGGACGGGCTGCGGCGTCCCGGGTATTATGGCCTCGCGCACGATCGAAAATGAGCGCGACAGGCGCATGACGATCATCACAACCACGTTTATCCCATGCAGCGCGAAGCTGCCAATCATCGCCCTGATCGCGGGCGCGATGTTCGACGGCGCGCCGTGGGTCGCGCCGAGCGCGTATTTTGTCGGGTTGGCGGCGATCGTCTGCTCCGGCGTCATTTTGAAAAAGACCAAGCTGTTCTCCGGCGACGTCGCCCCGTTTGTGATGGAGCTCCCGGCCTATCACATGCCCACGGTCGTCAACATCCTGCGCAGCATGTGGGAGCGCGGCTGGTCGTTCATCAAAAAGGCGGGCACGATCATCCTGCTCGCGACGATCCTTGTGTGGTTTACCTCGAATTTTGGGTGGAAGGACGGCTCTTTTGGTTTTGTCGATATGTCCGACAGCGTTTTGGCGGCCGCGAGCTCCGCGATTGCGTGGATCTTCACGCCCTTGGGCTGGGGGAACTGGCGCTCCGCCGTGGCCGCGATCGCCGGGCTGATCGCCAAGGAGAACGTGGTCGGGACCTTCGGGATTCTCTTTGGCTTCGCGGAGGTCGCCGAGGACGGCGCGGAGGTCTGGGCCCCACTCGCGGCGAGCTTCACCGCGCTGACGGCTTACTCCTTCCTTGTGTTCAATCTGCTCTGCGCGCCGTGCTTTGCGGCGATGGGCGCGATCAAACGCGAGATGAACAGCGCAAAGTGGTTCTGGATCGCAATCGGGTATCAATGCGGCTTTGCCTATGCGGTGGCGCTGTGCCTCTATCAGTTTGGGGCACTGTTCACGGCGGGCAGCTTCGGTTTTGGAACGGCTGCGGCGTTCCTGCTGGTCGCGGGCTTTGTCTTTCTGCTGTTCCGCCCCGCAAAAGAAAAAGCCGCGGCGCGCTGAGGGCGCAGGGGGGTATCGATCCATGTTTACGATATTGTACACATTTTTGACAGAAAACATCGGGACGATCGCGGTCGGCCTCGTGATCCTCGGGATCGTCGCGGCGATTGTCGGAACGATGATCCGCAGGAGGCTGAGCGGCAGGCCGCCGATCGGCTGTGACTGCGCAGGCTGCGCGGGCTGCAGCGGCTGCGCGGCAAAAAAATGATTACAATATTTTTGTGCTCTCGCCGATCTCGTGGACTTTTAAGAGGTTCGTCGTGCCGGAGAGGCCGAGCGGCACGCCCGCCGTGATCACGAGCAGGTCGCCGAGCCGCAGCTGCGCGCGCTCGCGGGCGAGTGAGGCCGCCTGCTCAAAGAGCGCGGAGGTTTCATATTGCTCGTCCATCAGGAGCGGCAGCACGCCCCACACAAGGCTCAGCTGACGCTCGACGACCGGGTCCGTCGTGCAGGCGATGATCGGACACGCGGGCCGGAACTTCGCGACGTTGCGCGCCGTCTGCCCGGACATCGTGACCGTCAGGATCGCGGCGGCCTCAAGGTCGTGCGCGGTCGTCACGGTCGCGTGGGCGATCGCGTTCACGACTGTGAGCTCCGGCTTGTAATCGCTCGACGCGAAGCGCCCCTTGTAGTTGATCGCGCGCTCCGTGCGCTCCGCGATCCCGGCCATCGTGCGGACGACCTCGGCCGGATAACGCCCGGAGGCCGTTTCACCCGAGAGCATGATCGCGCTCGTGCCGTCATAGATCGCGTTCGCGACGTCGGACACCTCGGCGCGCGTCGGCCTTGGGTTGTGGATCATCGACTCCAGCATCTGCGTCGCCGTGATCACAACCTTGCCGCGCTGGTGCGTGTGGCGGATCATACGCTTTTGCAGGATCGGGATTTCCTCGAGCGGCATTTCGACGCCGAGGTCCCCGCGCGCGACCATCAGCCCGTCCGATACGCCGAGGATCGCCTCGAGGTTTTCGACGCCGTCGGCGTTTTCGATCTTCGCGATGATCCGGATTTTGTCCCTGTTCAGGCGGTGCAGCGCCTCGCGCAGCTCCGAAATGTCCGCCGCGCTGCGCGTAAAAGAGGCCGCGATGTAGTCGAAGTCCATCTCGGCGATAAAGCGCAGGTCAGACCTGTCGACGCTCGAAATGAACGGGAGGTTCAGGTGGACGGATGGGACGTTCAGGCTTTTGTGGTCGCTGACGGGCCCGCCGTTGACGACCTCCGTGAAGATTTCCGTCTCCGACGTTTTTGTGACGAGCAGGCCGATCAGCCCGTCGTCAATCAGGATTTTTGAGCCCGCGGACACGTCGCCCGGCAGCCCCGCATAGGAGATGCTCGCGTGTGTCGCGTCGCCGACACATTCCTCCGTGACGAGCCGGAACGGCTGGCCCTCGGCGAGTTCCGCCGAACCGCCCGCGAACGTGCCGAGCCGGATCTCCGGGCCCTTTGTGTCCGCGAGCGCCGCGACCGTGCAGCCGAGCTCGGCGCAGACCGAACGGAAAAGCGCGAGCCTTGTTTTGATTTCCTCATGGCTCCCGTGCGAAAAGTTGAACCGCGCGACGTTGATACCGGCGCGAACGACCTCGCGCAGGACGTTCGGGTCGTCGGTCGCCGGCCCGAGAGTTGCGATAATTTTTGTCTTGCGCATAATTAGCCGTCCCCCACTATTGATTGCTATATTTTTCTTGCGAGTGTCGCCCGGACCGCGCTGATCACGGCCTGCTTGTCGAGTCCGTACTTTGCGAGCAGCTTCTTATATGGGCCGCACTCCGCGTGGCGGTCGCTGAGCCCGACGCGGCCTACCGGCACGCCCGCTCCCGCTTCGCCGAGCGCCTCGCACACCGCGCCGCCGAGCCCGCCGATGACCGAGTGCTCCTCCGCCGTGACGATCGCGCCCGTCTCCGCCGCGCACGCGAGGATCAACTCCGTGTCGAGCGGCTTTATGCAGAACATGTCGACGACCCGGACGGAAAGACCCTCTTTTGCGAGGTCGTCCGCCGCCTCCGCCGCAAAACCGGTCAAAATGCCGCAGGCGATCACGGTGATGTCCCTGCCCTCGCGCACGACGCGGCCCTTGCCGTCCAAAAAGCTCTCCCCCGGCGCGTAGAGGTCGGGGAATACGTCGCGCGAAAGACGGACGTACATCGGCGCGTGATCTTCTACCGCGTGCCGGACGAGCCAATGCGTCTGCGCCGCGTCGCTCGCGACGTACACCTTAAAATTCGGCAGGCTGCGCATGATCGCGATGTCCTCGACCGAGTGGTGGCTCGGGCCGTCAAACGCGTCGGAAAGGCCGCCGTATGCGCCCATCAGCTTGACCGGCAGCTTGGAATAGGAGCCAAACGCGCGCGCGGGCAGGAGCCCGAGTGTCGAAATAAAGGCCGCGAACGTATTCGCGAACGGGATTTTGCCGACCGACGCGAAACCCGCGGCCATCGCCGTCATGTTGGCCTCCGCGATTCCGACGTTAAAAAAGCGGTCGGGAAATTCTTTTTTGAAGGTGGAAGATTTTGTGGAGCCGGAGACATCCGCGTCGAGCACGACGATGTCCGGGTTTTCCCTGCCGCAGGCGAGCAGCGCGTCGCCGTATGCCTCACGAATTGATTTTGCCATAGCGCTTGACCATCCTTTTCATTACATATGATGAATATGATACTACGCGAGCTCGGCGATCGCGGTCTGATAGTCCGCATCCCCGATCGGGCTGCCGTGCCATGTGTTTTTGCCCTCCATGAACGAGACGCCCTTGCCCTTGACCGTGCGCGCGAGAATGATGCTCGGGACGCCTTTTACGGACGCCGCCTCGTCATACGCGGCGCACAGCGCGGAGAGGTCGTGGCCGTCGCAGGGGATACAGTTCCAGCCGAACGCCGCGAACTTTGCTCCGATGTCGCCGGTCGGCATGATGTCCGCCGTCGTGCCGTCAAGCTGGACGCCGTTCCAATCCAGAATCGCGGTCAGATTGTCGGCCTTGAACTTCACCGCCGACATCGCGCCCTCCCAGACGGTACCCTCGTTCAGCTCGCCGTCGCCCAAAATCGTGAACACGCGCGCGCCGCTGCCGTCGAGCCGGAGCCCGAGCGCCATTCCGACCGACGCGGATAGCCCGAGCCCGAGCGGGCCTGTCGAGAGCTCGACGCCGGGCGTGTCCTTTGTGCTCGGATGCCCTTGAAGACGCGTCTCAAAGTCGCGCAGCGTGTCGATCTCCTCATACGGGAAAAAGCCCTTTTCCGCAAGCGCGAGGTACAGCATCGGGGCGGCGTGGCCCTTGCTCAGGACGATCCGGTCGCGCGCCGGGTCGCGGGGGTCCTTTGGATTGAGGCGCGCCTGATGAAAATACAGGCTCACAAGGATTTCGCACACGGACAGCGAGCCGCCGGGATGCCCCGTCTGCTTTGCGTGCAGCACGTCGATCAGTTTGCGCCTGAATTTTTTACAGAGAGCTTCGAGTTTTTCACGTTCTTGTGCGGTAATTTGCATATCAACCTCCATGCGATATAGTGCGATATAGTGCGATATAGTGCGATCCAATAATAGTGTAGGCGGTTATTCAACGGGCAGGAGGAAAATCTTCCCGCCCTGTCTGTTCTCAAACAGCGTAAACGCCTCTTTCCACTCCGTGATCGGGAACTTGTGCGTCACGAGCGGTTCGAGCCGCACCTTGCCCGCCTTTTGCAGCGCGAGCGCGGAGACCCAGCTTGTGCGGCGCGAGCCGAGCGAGCCGGAAAAATGCGGCTCGCGGTAATTGACCGCCTCCAAATCGAACGTGACCGGCTTGCCGGTGAGCCCGATCTGGACGTACCAGCCGCGCTTTTTAATCAGGCGCACCGCCGCGTTGATCGCCGGGGCGGCGCCGGAGCACTCGAGCACGGCGTCAGGCCCTTTGCCGCCCGTCAGATCGCGCAAGACGGTCTCCAGACTTTCTTCTTCGATGTTGACGGTGCGGTCGGCGCCGAGTGAGGCCGCGAGCGCCAGCCGTTCTCTGTCCGCCCCGGTCCCGGACAGCACGACCTTTGCCCCATAGGCTTTTGCCACCTGCGCCGCCATGATCCCGATCGCGCCGGGCCCCGAAACAAGCACGACGTCGGTCGGCGCGAGACGGCAGAGATCGTCGACCGC
>JAITSR010000276.1 GCA_031287655.1 Clostridiales bacterium | reverse complement strand
CTTTTCTGCGGGCGCATTTGCAATCGGGCGCTCCCCGTCGGCAGGCCCGCCCGGAGGCCGGGCACTACCCCGAAGGGCAGCTCGCGCAAGGCAGCCCGCGACCTTCTGGCGTGGCCGGCCGGTGAATCGTGTCCACCGCGCCGCAGCCGCCTTCGGCGTACCCGCCGCAATTCAAATCCGCCGCGGGGTGCGGATGCCGAGCAGGCCGAGGCCTTCGGCCAGCACCTGCGCCACCATCGCGCAGAGGCGGATGCGGCTGTCGCGCACCGCCGGCGCGGCCTTGAGCACGGGGGAGCGCTGGTAGAAGCTGCTGTAGAGCTGCGAGAGGCCGAAGAGGTAGTCCGCGAGGATGCTGGGCTTGCAGGCGTCCGCCGCGCGCAGCACCGCGGCCGGGAACTGCGTCAGGCGCAGGGCGAGGTCTTTCTCGACGGGGGTGTCGAGGAGCAGTGTGTTGTCCGCGATGTCGCGGGCGGGGGCGCCCGCGCTCCCGGCCTGCTCCGCGTATTTGTCGAGCAGGCTGCACACGCGGGCGTAGGCGTATTGGAGGTAGGGGCCGGAGTTGCCTTCCAGCGCCAGCGCCTTCTCCCAGGTGAAGACGATCAGCGTCTGCGGGTCGTGCGAGAGGTCGGCGTACTTGATCGCGCCGATGCCGATGGCGGCGGCGAGTTCCTTGTTTTTTCACGGATCGTCCTGCCGCTGTGTATCCCGGCGCTCGCGACGATTGCGCTGTTCGTCGCGGTTGGCTCGTGGAACTCATGGTTTGACACATTCCTTTACAACTCCGCGAACCCAAAGCTGACGACACTACAATACGAACTCCAAAAGTTGCTTTCGTCGACGATGAGCACAACGAGCTCCGCGGAGCAGAACATGGCGCAGGGTCTAGCCGGCGGAGCGATGATCACGCCGCTCGCAATCCGCGCGGCGATCACGACCGTGACGGTGGTCCCAATTCTGATCGCCTACCCATTCTTGCAGCGCTACTTTGTGACCGGCCTGACCGTTGGCGGCGTAAAGGGCTAGACTTGAAGGGAGACCCGCTAAAAGAAAAACAGTGTCGCGGCGGCAATACCCGCAAAGAGGACGGCGTTGGCGAGCTTGATCAGCGGCATATTTTTGCGCGTCGCTTCGGAGAGCTCGAGCGCGCGTTTGCCCCGGCCGCACAGGACAATCAAAACGACTGCGGGGATCATCGAGGCGACGCAATAGAGCAGCAGTGAAAAACCCGCGGCGGCGGTGTCGCCCGCGTGCGTTCGGGCCTGATACAAAATCGCCGCGAGATAGATCTGCCCCGTACAGAGGAACTCGCCCGCGGAGACGATGAGCCCGAGTACAAACACCGTCACAAACGCGACCTGCGGCTTTCCGGTCAAAAAACGCTCGATCAGCCTGTTGTTGAAGCGCCGCAGCGCCTTGGGCAGCTGGACGCGGATGCGTCCGTAATTCTCTTTGCGCGCGTTCCAAAAATCAAAGACGTTGAAAACGGCGAGGCCCGACGCCGCGGCAATCACCAAAATCCGCACAGCCTGCTTTACGGAGAGGAAACGCTCCGACTCCAGCAGCCCCGCGGCGGAAAAGGCGGAAAACAGCGACAGCCCGATGATCAGATACGCGAGGAATTTCCCCGCCAGATAGGAAAAACCGATCTTCATCAGACGGGCGCTCTTTGCGGCCAGCAGGGAGAGCAGGAGCAGCAGCATGGAAACGGAGCAGGGGTTTACGCCGCCGAGCAGTCCCGCAAGGAAAACGGCGGAGAGCCCGAGAGGGTCCGCCGCGTCTGTTCCGCCCTCCGCCTTTGGCCAGATAAAGCCGAGCGCTTCACCATCGGCCAGAATGCGCGTGACGGACGCTTCGATCCCCGCCGCGCCCGGCAAGTAGCCGTTCGCGTAAAAGAGGATCGGGACGCTCTGTTCTTCGGTCGGCACGGCGTAGGCTTCAAAAAAGAGATGCACGGCCTCAAAGCCCTCCGCCTCCGTGACATTGATGTGCCGGACGACCACCGGCGAAGTCGTCCCATCCGGCAGCGCAACCGTCTCCGGCAAGCCGGACAGTATGATCTCGGCCTGCGCGCATTCCGCGCACGCGGTTGTGACAAAGCAGATCAGGACAGAGTCTTTTGCGTCAAAGGTCTCCCCCGCAGCCGACGCACTCGCCGCGCCGACTGCGCCGATCAAACCGGCTGAGCCGCTCGCGCCCGCGACGCCCGTCGGAAGGGTGCCCGGCAGCGGAATCAGGAATAAAATCAGAATCAGAATCAGAATCAGCGCCGTCAAGCGTTTCTTTGTCGTCAGGCGCGTCACAGCCTGTATTTTCATGGCGGCGCGCCTTCCTCTTTGCGCTTGCGGAGGGGTGCGGTATTCGGATCCGCCATGCGAATGAACGCGGCCTTCGGATAGGCGTCGAAATACCCCGGACAGAGCGCGGACAGTGCATCCACCCGGATTTCGTCCGCGCCGTCCGGCGCCAGCGTCAAGAGCGCCTTATCAATTTCCAAAAACAGGCGAGTCGCGACGGCCCCCCGGTGAATGAAGCAGGGCTCCCCGTCAGAAAAAAACTCAATGCTTTTTTTGACAATCAGCTCCTCCGTCAGCGTAAGCGCGGAGATCGGCCCCACAAATAGGGA
>JAITSR010000267.1 GCA_031287655.1 Clostridiales bacterium | reverse complement strand
TTTGTTACAACAAGTCACAGCGACGACTGTGTCAGGGCATTCTGCGACGCCTTCTCGGACAAAGGCAAGGCCGGAAGCGTTGTAAGGCTTCACAAATCGAGCGAGGGTAAAATCGTATCTACTCCCTACGAGTCAACGCAGTTTGAACGGATTCTCTCTGGCGAGTGGGAGGTGCGAGGATGAAAGCCCAGAACAAGAAGGGAAATCAATACGAATGGCTCATAATCGCAGAAGGCATCTCGGATGTATCTGTATATAAAGCTTACTTGAAAGGCAGCGACCCTCCTGTTTCATGCGAAGTACTTGGGGCAGGCGGAAAAGGCAAAGCTCTCAACATGAATAGTTGGGATGAGCATATTGATACGGTAGCTAACGATATCGGGAGACGCGGTTTTAGGGGAATCATACTAGTCATTGACACCGACGAAGGCGTAGTTGAGCCGTTTGCCCATTACGCAAGGTCAACAGATAGTCGATTGACCTACATTTCGAGTTCGTTGGCGGCTGCAACGCTTGATGCTTCAAGCTCATTTTGGTTACTTGATAGACTTAGCGGTAACGAAACAGAAGTCGCTGTACGCGGTGTCAATGTACCACATAAAGGCGTCGGCTGTCTGGAAAGCGATTTGCTTGCTTCATATGGATTCCCTGTTCAGCCTCAGCCAGAGTATGACTCATTAACAGGCATCATAAAGAAAGCAACAGATACATGGAAAATCCCGAATAATGATGATGACGCGCCTTGGTGGGAACCAAACGAAAAAGCCAAGATGGACAAGTTTATTTATGCTGCGCTAAAACAGGGATTCAAGGTATCTGACAAAGAACCTGATATGCCACCGGAACCAAGCGTTGTCGCAAACATACGCGCAGCCATGTTACTCTGATGGGGACAAGTCTCCGCATTGATGTTCAGTGTGTCTGTTCAAATGTTCACGCGCCGCCAGAACGTCGGCATACTCAGCAGCAGTACGGGGTAGATTTCGAGCCGCCCGACGAACATACAGACGAGCAGCACAATCTTGCTCGCGACCGAAAAGTCGGCAAAGCTGCCCATGTTGCTGACCATCCCGAGCCCTGTGCCGTTGTTGCTGATCGAGGCGAGTACGGCCGTCCACGTCGAGACGATGTCCCTGCCCTCAGCTGATACGAGTAACGTTGCGACGACGATCGTCGCGACATACAAAAAGAAAAAGACGACGACGCCGGAGAGCGTCTCCTCCTCGACCGCCTTGCCGTTCAGCTTCACGGCCCGCACAGAGCGGGGGTGGATCAGACGTTCGACCTCGCGCCGCGCGATCTTCACGAGCAGGATCACGCGGACGCATTTTAAACCGCCGCCCGTCGAACTCGCGGACGCGCCGCACAGCATCAGGAACAGCATGACGCACTTGCTGAACGTCGGCCACTTGGAAAAATCAGCCGTCGCGTAGGCGGTCGTCGTGATCTGGGCGATCACCTGAAAAAAGCCGTGGCGCAGCGCTTCCCCAAAACTCGCGAACGCTTGCCCGAATGTGTTAAAAGCGATCAAGAACGAGGCCGTGAGGATCGCGAGCGCGTAAAAGCGGAACTCCTCGTCATGCAGAAACGCCGAAAAATTGCGCCTGAGAAGCGCGTGGTACAGCGTAAAGTTGACGCCGCACAGCAGCATGAAGGCCATCACGACGTTTTCCACATAGACGCTGTGAAATGAGCCGATGCTGAAGTTCTTGTTTGAAAAGCCGCCCGTGCTCGTCGTGCCGAAAGCGTGGATCAGCGCGTCAAAGAGCGGCACGCCGCCGCACAGCAGGAAAATGACCTCCGCGAACGTCAGCGCGACGTAGATGCCGTAGAGGATTTTTGCGACACGGCGGATTTGCGGCACGAATTTTTCGGGCGCGGGGCCGGGGCTCTCGGCCTTCATAATGTGGACGGTGTTTGCGCGCGCGGTCGGCAAAATCGCGAGCATCAGCAAAAGGAAGCCGAGCCCGCCGATCCAGTGCGCGAAGCTGCGCCAAAAAAGGATGCCATGCGGCAGCGCCTCGACGTTTTTGATGATGCTCGCGCCCGTCGTGCTAAAGCCCGAGATCGACTCGAACACCGCGTCGACGGGGGAGGGGACCGCCCCGCTCAAAAGGAACGGCGCGGCGCCGAGGACCGACATCAGGAGCCAGCCGAAGCCGACGATCGCAAAACCGTCCTTCGCGTAGATATTGGTCGTCTTTGGTCGGACGCGCGCCATCGCGCCCCCGACGGCGGCGAGCGCGAGGATCGAAAGGACGAAGGCGGGAGCGTCGCCCTCGCCGCCGCCCAAACCGCCGACTCCGCCCAAGCCGTCCGGGCTTCCCAAGCCTGCGACTCCGTCGCCCAAACCGCCCGGGCTTCCCAAGCCGCCGCCGTAGATCAGCGACACAATCAGCGCGGGCAGCATACAAGCGGCTTCAATCAGCAGCAGGAGTCCGAGACTCCTTATGATCATTCGGTGGTTCATGTCGGCGTCTCGTCGAGGATGTCGTCGAGGTCGGCGAGCGCGAGCCCTTTTGTGATCAGGATCACGTTGTCGTTCAGCCGGATCGCGTCGTTGCCGTGCGGGATGATCGCGTCGTTTTTGCGGACAACGACCGCGACGAGCACGCCTTCTACAAGGCGGAGCTTTTTGAGCGGGATGTCGAGCAGCTTGGACGTCGCGCGCGCCGTGAACTCGATCACCTCTGCCTGCCCGCCAATGATCGGATAGAGCGTGTCGACCGGGTTGCCCATCGCGTTCTCGAGCCCGCGCACATAGCGCAGGATATAGTTCGCCGTGATCTCCTTCGGCCGGACGAGGTTGTCGATGCCCATGTCGTTGATTACCTCGGTGTAGCCCGTGCGGTTGATCTTCGCGACGACCTTTGGTACGCCGCAGCGCTTTGCGAGCAGCGCGGTCATCAGGTTTTCCTCGTCGATGCCCGTGACCGAGATGAAGCTGTCCATGTCGCGCAGGTTCTCGGAATAGAGCACCTTGTCGTCCGAGCCGTCGCCATGGATTACGAGCGAGTCCGGCAGCAGCTCGGAGAGCGCGACGCAGCGCGCGTGGTCGATTTCGATGATCTTGGATCTGATGTCGATCTCGTCGAGGTATTTCGCGAGGTAATAGGCGATCCGGCCCCCGCCGACGATCATCACGTTTTTGATTTTCTGAATGTGCATCCCGATTTTCGTGCAGAAGCGAAACACGTTCGAGGGGAGACCGACGAGGTAGATCACGTCGCCCTCGCGGATGCGGGCGTCGCCGTTCGGGATCAGGACCTGACTGTCCGCGCGCTGGATCGCGCCGATCAAAATCGACGAGGAGACCTTGTTCGCGATCTCGCGTATCGACATGTTCAGGATCGACATCGCGCCGGTCACGCGGATTTCGACCATCTCGACGCGGCCCTTCGCGAAGATTTCGACATGCGCGGCGGACGGAAACTCAAGCAGCTTTACGATCTCGCCCGCGACTGCCTGCTCCGGGTTGATCACAAGGTCCAGCCCGAGGTCCTCTTTGAGCTGCGAGAGCTCGTCCGCGTATTCGGGGTCGCGGATGCGCGCGATTGTGCGCTCCGCCCCGAGCTTTTTTGCCGTCAGGCAGCAGACCATGTTCATCTCGTCGCTCGACGTCGCGGCGATCAGGAGGTTGACGCCGCGGACGCCCGCCTCGAGCAGGATGCCCGTGCTCACGCCGTTCCCGCGGATACAGCGGACGTCGAGATTCTCGATCGTGTCGCGTAGCGTCTCCGCGTTCTTGTCGATGATCGTAATATCGTTACCCGCGTCTTTTGTGAGGTTTTCGGCGAGGTTATTGCCGACCTTGCCGTCGCCGATAATGATGATTTTCATAAGCTACAGCATACCACAAAGCCGCGCGCGAGGAAAGATCAATCATACCGGTAACAATTCAAAAAAAACCGGATTTTTCGCATTTCTATTATAGCAATCGTTAAATTCGTTACTTGTTATCATGGTCCATCCGTCGTATATTATGCTCGCAGAGAACGATTTTGGACGGAAGATTTATAAAATTTTCACAAAGAATGTATCGGGGTGGGGGATGGACGGAACAGGGCATGGCTCGGTTGCCACCGGGATCGTTGACAGAAAGAACAAAAGAAAATTGCGCGAGCCATTGCCAAAGGGCGAGAGATTCTTCCATCGGCTGGGCAAGGATATGCGCTATAACACCATGTTGTATTTACTAATGCTGCCCGGGCTGGCGTACTACCTTATTTTTAATTACGCCCCCATGTATGGCATCATCATCGCCTTCAAATCCTATACGCCGGGCATGAGCATTTTCGGATCGCCTTGGGTGGGCTTCAAATACTTTGCGGATTTCTTCAACAGTTATTACTTTGAGCGGCTGCTGCGCAATACATTTTTGCTGAGTTTTTACTCGCTGCTGTGGGGTTTCCCGGTGCCGATCATATTCGCTTTGCTGCTGAACGAGCTTCGTTCCCGCAAATTTATGAGAGTGGCGCAAACGTTTACATATGTGCCGCATTTTATCTCTATTATGGTTGTCTGCTCTTTGATAATGAGTTTTTCAGCCGAGCGGGGAATCTTTAATGACATCATCGCCTTCTTCGGCGGTGGGCGAAGTTCCATCTTGCAAAACCCCAAAGCGTTTCGCTCAGTATATATCGCTTCCGGCATCTGGCAGGAAGCGGGATGGGGCAGTATCCTATACCTTGCCGCGCTGTCCGGCATTAACAAGGAACTATTCGATGCGGCGGACATAGACGGAGCGGGGCGGTTCCAAAAGATATGGAATATAACCTTGCCGGGTATCGCCCCCACAGTGACAATCATGCTCATCCTTAGAATGGGCGGACTCATGAGCGTGGGCTTTGAAAAAGTTTTGCTGCTGTACAACGACCTTACAATGGAGACCGCCGATGTTATTTCTACATTTATATACAGGCGCGGGCTTATCCAGGCGGATTTTGCCTACAGCTCGGCGGTGGGGCTGTTCAACTCCGTAATCAATTGCCTGTTTCTGGTGGGCGCGAATAAACTTTCGTCGAAAATCAGTGAGAACTCTCTATGGTAGAATGAAAAGGAAGGTAAAAAAATGGATACCCATGTAGTCGCGGGTTATAAGCGCAAGCCGCTGGAGCTTGCCTTTGATATTACGAATGTCGCGCTTATGCTGGGGATGATAATCGTCTGCGTATACCCCATGCTGTATGTGCTGTTTGCGTCGATTTCTGAGCCGAACTTGCTGTCCGCGTCACGGGGACCGCTTATCCTTCCGCTGGGCTTCACGCTGGATGGTTACGCGCTGGTGCTGCGAAATGAAACCATCCCGCTGGGATACCGCAACACGCTGATTTATGTGGTGGGGAACTGGCTGATTGGTATTACGCTGACCGTTAGTTTTGCCTATGTGCTGTCGCGGAAAAATTTCATGCTGCGGGGATTCTTGACCAGAATGATCATTGTCACAATGTTTTTTTCCGGCGGGATGATACCGACATATCTGGTAATCTCCGGATTGAATTTTGTGGACACTATTTGGGCAATTATTATCCCCGGTTCGCTGTCCACGATGAATGTTATCATTATGCG
>JAITSR010000236.1 GCA_031287655.1 Clostridiales bacterium | reverse complement strand
GGTTCCCGGAGGGCCCTCGATAACAGAGAGCGGGCTTAAAAGCGCGTTATCCACCGCTGCTTTTTGGCTCGCGTTAAAGCCAAACGGAAAAACAGGTTTAGCGTCGGAACCACCGCCTGTTTTTGGCAATTTACCGCTGAGAAATGCGCCGAGCATACCGGTGGGGCTCACAAAGTCAATTTTTGCGTAGCTTGACGCGAGCGTGTTGAATTTCTCGCCGCTGTCGCGCGTTGCAATCAGTCCTGTCGCCGTCGCGATTCGTTTCAGATATTCAAAGCAATCGCGTGGTTTCGTGGCGTTCAATGCGGATTCGATTATTTGCACATTGTCCGCATTGTAGGCAAACGTACTACCGCTTGAGAACGTGACCTCACATTTCTTACCGACGTGCCGCCACGATTGAACCTCTGCGGTCTTGTCGACGCCCGTGAGGAGTAGTTGGTATGGTTTATTTTCGTCTTCCACGATTATTTCGCAAGCTCCCGTAACGCCGTGATGTTTTCGGAGATTAGTTTATCGGCGGCGGAGTCAAACAGCTTGTGCCGCGCCGCCTGAAGTTTGTCATACTCGGCAAAGTCCAGCACCATATAGCGCGGTTTGTTGTTCTTCAAAATAACGGCCATGCCGCTCTCGTCCACGAGCCGCGCGACTTTGGAAAAATTCTGATTCGCCTCGGTCATCGGTACGAGGACGCGGGTATCTACGTTCATATACATCACCTCAAAGACAGCGTAGCAGAAATATAGGATAAAGTCAACCTATATTTGTGTGCTTGTGTGCTTATACCTCTGGCCGTTTACCCGAACCGCCTGCGTGAGCAGGAGCGGGAAAAAGATCGCGCTCGCGGTGATGGACGCCGCGAAAAGGCAGGTCACGGTCGCCTGATAGCCGCCGAGCAGCGTTAGCATTGTGCCAAACGCCCCCGACGGCGAGGCCGTGCCGAATATCACCGGAATTTCCCGCCACGTCACGCAGACCTCGGCGATCTGCCGGGCCGTCGGCAGTATGACGGCGGCACAGGCGGCAAGCGCGAGCAGGCCGAGGACCGCAAACGCAAAGTTCGGACGGCGCGGCGTGTATGCGGGGCGTGGCAGGCATGAGGGACGAACACCGCGAGTTGCGGCGGCGCGGACATCGAGAACTGGGCCGACGTTGCCGACATTGGCCCATTCGCCAACGCTGCCCCCCATGCTGTCTGCGCCGCCGCTCCGCGCGTTGTCCGCGTGGCTCGGCGGCGCAAAGGCCAGCGCGCCCTCGGTGTACACCGCGCGCGCGGCGAGCCACGCGAAGGCGCCGAGCAGCAGACACAGCGCGAATCGCCACGCGACGCCCCACATCTCGGAAAGCGCGGCGATCGCCTTTCCGAGCCGCTTTAAATCGTAGCCGGTATCGGCGACGCCGATGTCCTTCAACGCGGCCGCCGCGGCTCCCGCGCTCCCGCCGTCGTTTCCGTTCATCAGGGCCATCAACGCCAAAGGCGCCGCGTCCGCGCCATCGCCTCCGATCTCGCTCCCGTCGCTCCCGCCGCCCGCGATGAGTTCGGCGCTCGCGGGGACGTACACATTCGCGCCTTCCGCGTCGCCGTCGGAGATCACACCGACGACCGTCCACAGCTCGCCGCCGATCCGGAACGTCGTCCCGGCCACATGGCCGCCGCCAAAGATTTCAAAAGCGGCCTCCCCGTTTAAAACGGCGACGCGGCTGCCCGCGTCATACGCGGCCTTTGTGAAAAAACCGCCGTCCGTGACCGGGCGGCCGAGCACGTCCGCGTAGACGCTGTTCGTGCCGATCAGCGTGACCGCGCAGCTCCTGTTGAGCGCCTGAACCGTGCCGGGCTTTCGCACCTCATAGGCGACGAGCAGGCCGCTGTCATAGCGCAGGTCCTCGATCGCCGAAATCCCGACGCCCGGCGCTCCGGCGCCCTTGGGCTCGGCCAGCAGCAACGCGCCGCGCCCGAGCCGCGCCGTCCCCGTCCGCGCCGCGGCGAACAGCGCGAACAGCGCAAGGAGCGGGAGCAGCGCCGCGACGATCAAAATTCCGATACGTTTCGCCCTCAATACACTCACCCTTAATCTTGAAAGAAGTCCGCGGTATTTGTCAGGAAGATCACGTCGCCCGGCGCGACGGGCTTGTCGCTCGTCAGCGCGATCGGCTCAATAAACATGATCCCCTGCGTGATCACCGTGTTGCCAGAGTCCGAGTCCCCGACGAAAACGTCCAGCCGTTCCAGATAAAACTCCTTGCCGAGCAGGCCGTCGCGCCGTTTTACGAGGTTTACATAGTAGCCGTCGCTGTCCTGATTCAGCGCGCCGTTCGGTACGAGCGTGTATCGGACCGCGCTGCTCTGCGTAAATACGATGTCGAACGTCTCGCCCGCGGAAACCGCGTCGGAAACAACAGACACGGTCGCGGTCTTGCCGCGCTCGCCGGGCGTGAGGCTTATGACCGTGCCGGTCAGCGTGCGCGCCGTGTTTGAGAGTTCGCACGCGTCGCCCGGAAACACAAAGTTGTTGTCGAGCGGCAGGTTCGCGTCGACGAGGAAGGCTTTGCCGACGCCGATCGAGATCAAAACCGCGTTTTCGCCGATTTTCTGCCCGGCCTCCGCGTTGACCGACAGCACGGTCCCGGCGTTCGGCGCGTTGATGCTCGCGTAGGCGGCGTAGTCCGCAAGCGCCCGCTCATAGGGCTCGCGCGAGAGCGCAAGACCCGCGAGGTCATAGTCCTTGGATTTCAGACTGAGCTCTTGCGCGGCGAGGTCGGCCTTGGCGTCCGCGATCGACTTTTCATAGCCCTCGGCGCTTTTTAGAAGCGTCTCGAGCGTGTCCGCGTCCCGGTCCTGTTGATCCGCGATCGACCGCAGCGTCGTCTCGCGCTGCAAGCCGAGTACCTCGAGGCTGTCTTGCGCCTGTGTGACCTCGCGTTCGGTCGCGCCGCCGGATTCATACAGCGCGAGCGTGTCGGCGAGCGTCCGCTCGGCCTTTCGGATGTCGATTTCGAGCAGCGCCAGCTCGTTGCTCGTCGTGCTCTTGCCGGACGCCTTCTCATACTGCTTTTGCGCGTCCGCCCGCGCTTCCGAATTATTGGCGATCGCGCGCTTTGTCTTTTCAATGTTCAGATGGATGTTCGCGATCTCGACCTCGAGCTTCGCGCGGCTGTTGTCGAGCTCGCGCAGCTTTCGCTCGGCCTCGTCGCGGTCATACGACATCTGAAGCAGCGGCTGCCCCGCCGCGACGGTCTCGCCCTTCTTCACGGCCGCGCGCGCGACCGTCCCCGCGATCGGCGCGTAGATGTTCTCGATCGTCTCCCACTCGGCGTAACCGCTCAGCGTCTCCTTTTTTTCCAGCGTCCCGTTCTGCGGCGTTGTCGCCTTGACGCGCGGCAGATTGTATTGATAGATCGTCCCGGAAAAGAACATCAGAGCGGCCAGCAGGAGCGCGAGGCCCCCGCCGAAGACCCACGCGCCGCGCCTGCCGCGGTCCCTCCCGGGCGCCGTCCCCTGAACCCCGCCCGTATTCACAGCCAAGCCACCGACCATGTCATTTCACCCCCGAAAGTTCAATCCCTTTTTCCAAGTCCTTCTGCCCGACCGTCAAAAACCAAAACGGCGGGAACATATAGACGCATGAGGCGGCGAACACGAGGCCGACACGCCCTTCGGCGATGCGCGAAAGGTAGACGGACAGCGGCTCTTTCGTGTAGTCGCTGATAAAGATGATCGCCTGCTCCACGAGATTCCAGTATTCGATGAACGTCAGCATCAGGAGCGCCGCGATCGCGGACTTCATCTGCGGGACGACGATGCGGCGGAAAATATAGAAGTCGCCGGCCCCGTCCATGCGCGCGGCCTCAAAATACACCGCGGGCAGCGCCTTCATACCCTGCCGCATGAGAAACACGCCGAACGGGGAGAAGATACCGGGTAGAATGATCGCGAGGTAGCCGCTCTTGATCCCGAGCGCGTCCGCGATGATATAATTCGGCACGAGCACGGCCTGCAGCGGCATCAGCATGACGATCACATACAGCGAGAACAAGGCCTCCTTGAACCTCCATGTGCAAATCGTGAAGCCATACGCGGTCAGGAGCGAGACGAGGAGATTTCCGCAGAGGACCGGAACCGTGAGCTTGACGGAGTTTGTCAGCAGGATCAGAAACGACGGCTGGTTGATCAGCGCGTCCGCGTACTGCCACAGGCCCGCCTCGCGCGGAATCAGGCTGATCGTCTGGAACTTCTCCTTGACGCCGTCGAGAAGGTCGAACAGCGTGAGCCGGGACGTGTAGTTCAGCGCGATCTCCCCCTCCGTCATAAACGAGTTCGTGAACGTGACGATCAGCGGGGCGAGAAAGAGCAGGCCGAGCAGGAGCAGCAGGGCGGGCGCGGCGGCCGCGCTTTTCTGTTGGAATTTCATGCGGCCCTCCTTGTTTTTACGACATTGATTCGGAAACGTATGACCATTGCGTCTGTTTTTTTTACGCCGAGGCTTTCCGTTCGATCCGCAGCAGCCCCTGCGTAAACGCGGCGATCAGCAGAACGAGGATCGTCGTCGCGGTCGTGAGCTTGGGATAGTTCAGCGACGCGAACATGTTGTTCATAAAGTGCTGCAGCGTGTAGACGCTCTCGTGCGGATAGCTGCCGGTGATCAGGTAGATTTCCTTAAAAACCTTGAACGAGTTTACGATCGAGAGGATCAAAATCAGTACCGTCGACGGCGCGAGCTGCGGCAGCGTGACCGCGAAAAAAGTCTGCGCGGGCTTCGCCCCGTCCACCCACGCGGCCTCATAGTATTCGCGCGGGATATTGCCGAGCCCCGAGAGGTACAGCACGATGTCAAAGCCGAGGTTCTTCCATGTGAAGATCAGCACGATCATCCAGAACGCGAGCCCCGAGTCGAGCCAGTTGACCTTTGCGGCCCCGAACTGCGCGAGCAGTCCGTTCAGCGCGCCGTCGTAGGCGAGCAGCGCCTTCCAAAACGTGACCGTCGAGCCGGAGGGGATCACGAGCGGGACCAGAAAGATCAGCGTAAAAAGCTCCCTGCGGCGGCGCAGCGTGCGAATTAAGAGCGCGATTCCGAGGGACAGCGCGATATTTGCCGGAACGGAGACTCCGATAAACCGGACGGTGTTGGCGAGCCCTTTTAGATACGCGGGATTCACAAACATTGAAAAGTAGTTTGCGAGGCCGACAAACGCGCCGTTGATCGGTCGGCTCAGCAGCGAGTACCAAAGGGAGACGCAAAACGGCCAGATATAGAAGACGCAGAATCCGAGAAAACCCGGAAGCAAGAAGCCCGCGCCCGCGAGCGCGCCGCCGGGGAGGCGGCCGCGTGGTTTTTTGAGCCGCGCGGCCGCTCCGCTCTGTCTGCTACTCATTGAGGTAAAGCTCCACTTTGCTCTGCAGGGCGCGCGCGACGTCCTCCGCGCTCTTTGTGCCTTCAAAGAAGTATACGACCTCCGCCGCGATCATGTCGTCGACCGTCGTGTCCTTGATCTCGAATGTGTTGATCTGATCGGAGAACTGTTCGGTCGTCTCATAGAAATAGTCGATCAGCGCCGGGTCGATTGAGGACAGCTCCGGCGCGGCCGCCATTCTGCGCCCGCCGTTTGCCGTGTCCGCCGGAGGGCCGCCGCCCGCGGGATTTCCCGCGCCGCCCGCGCCGCCGCCCGCCGCGGGATTTGCCGTGTCCGCCGCGTCAGTCTGATTTGCCGCGTCGGCGCTCGCCGTGTCCGCCGCCGTCGCGGCGCTTGCGGATTCCGCGCCGTCCTCCGCGCCCGTGCCCGCGTTCGCCGCCCCGCCGCTGAATGCGGCGTTTGCGATCCCGCGCTCCGCGGACATCGACTCGAGCATCAGCTCAATATAGCGCGCGCGCGTCTCATTGTGCAGCGGCAGCCCCGCGCGCATCCCGCCGCCCGCGCCGCCCAAGGCCTGCATCTCCCCGCTCGCCATGAATTTGAGGAAGGCCCACGCGGCCTCCTTGTTCTTGGAATTTGAGTTGATCAGGTAGGCCTGCGAGTAGGTGAAGGGGACCTCTCCGTTCGCGTTGGCCGCGATCCCCGCGATCTCGTCGTCCGTCTCGATCCCGGCCGCGCCGCCGCCGAACTGCATATTCACGCCTCTGTTGCTGTTTTGCAGGATATAGGTGAACAGATTCATCTGGTTTTTGGACTTGAAAGCGTACCGGTCCGTCGGGGTTTTCGGGCCGGAACCCATCGCGATCGGCCCCGCGTCCCGCTGCCCCGTGACGCCCGCCGGTACATAACCCTCCGCGCCGTACCGCTTTGCCGTGTTTAAAAGCTCCGCAAAGCCGCCGTCCGTAAAATGCGCGGCCTTGTTCGTGACGTCCACGAACTCGGACCAGTGCTCCCGCAGGAGGCGCGCCCAAGTGCTGCCATCGGCGCCTTTTGAGTAATCCGCCGTGTTCAGCAGCTTTGTCGCGCCGTCATAGAGCGGGATTCCGATCTCCATCAGCCGTTCGGTCGTAAAGGCGGCGTCCGGGCCGAAGGCGGCCGCGTCCGACGGAATGAGCGTGCTGTCATATGTATAGTAATTGAAGCTGTAGTCGAGCGGCAAGAACCATGTGCCGCCATTCCAGCTCACCGCGTCCAGAATATTTTCGCGGTAGTCGGCGCGGTCAAAATCCGGGTCGGCCTCCATATAGGGGGCGAGGTCCTCGACGAGCCCGCTTTCGACGTATTTTGCGATCGGCAGGACGTCCGCCGCGAGGATGTCCGCGCCTTCGCCGCTCATCAGCGCCGTATTGATCTTGTTGACGTAATCCGCGCGGCCCTGCGGGTCGTCCTGCCCGGTCACCGACATCGCGATCGTGCTGCCGTCCGCGGATTCCGAGCGCTTGACCTCCGGCATCGCCGAAAAGGTCTCGACACTGACCGTCGTCTCCGGGTACTTTGCTTCAAAGAGCCGCGCGGCGGATTCGAGGCTCGTCTTGTAGCGCATGGTGTCGTAGGACGAGATTGTAAGCGCGCCGCTGACCGAACCTGTGGGTCCGCCGCCGCTCCCGGTCCCTGTCGTCCCCGTACTCGCCGCGCCGCCGTCCGCCGTCGATTCGCCGCCGCTTCCGCTCTCCGTGATCCCCGCGCCCGATCCCACGGCGGCGTTCGCGTCAGCCGCGCCCGTAGTGTCGACCGCCGCGCCGCCGCCGCACGCGGTGAGCGCCGCGGAGAGCAGCAGGCAGAGCGCGACTATTGCGGGCCTCCACGCTTTTACCGGTCCCCTTTGCGGCGGCCTTTTTGTCGCCGCGCCTGTTCGTTTCCGATCGTTTCTCCGCGCCATTGTATCCGTCATCTTTTACACCATCCTCTCCACATGGATTTATCTGTCCCTGTCGTTTGTGGATTGTAATAGTATAGAATGGAAATATGACGCTCATATGAAATTGATATGAAGAAAATTAAGAATTAAGAGTTTAGAATTTGAAAAAGCAAACATAAGCAACAACCCCGAAACAGCGTGTTCTCCGTTTCGGGGTTGTTGCTTAACTGTGATTAGCAGAAGTTTGTTTTTCAATCATTCAAACGCTCCTAAAATAAGCGTCGATCGCGGTGGCGGCGGTCTTGCCCGCGCCCATCGCGAGGATCACGGTCGCAGCCCCGGTCACGGCGTCGCCGCCGGCATAGACGCCGGGCAGATTCGTA
>JAITSR010000193.1 GCA_031287655.1 Clostridiales bacterium | reverse complement strand
GTCTCAACGACCCCGTCGAAACCAATACATCCCCGTGTTAAAATGGTATCCAAACAATTTCCGATCAGTTCCGAATAAACTCCGATTGGGTTCCTAAAATGATTGTTCTCCGGCGAATTCCCCGGCGGAAGGCGCTACAGCACAGCGTTTGCGCGTTCTTTGAGCCGCCGGTCGATCTCGCGCCGCGCGGACTGTTCCGCGATGTCCTCCCGCTTGTCATACAGCTTTTTGCCGCGGGCGACGCCGAGTTCAATCTTGACCTTGCCGCGCCGGAAATACACTTGCAGCGGCACGATCGTCAGGCCTTTTTGCTGAATCAGGCCGATCAGTCGGCTGATCTCCTTGCGGTGCAGCAAGAGCTTGCGGTCCCGGAGCGGATCCTTGTTGAAGATATTGCCCTGCTCATACGGACTGATGTGCATCCCGAAAAGAAAGACCTCGCCGCCTTCGATCGCGGCGTAGCTGTCCTTCAGGTTCGACTTTCCGAGCCTTACAGACTTGACCTCGGTGCCCGAGAGCACGATCCCCGCCTCAAAACTCTGCTCGATGAAGTAGTCGTGACGCGCCTTTTTGTTCTGCGCAACGACCTTGATCGCGTCCGCCGAGGCCGCCGCGCCGCTTTTTTTACGATTGTCCTTCGCGCCGTTCCCGCTCATTTTGCGACCACCGCCACCGATCAGATTGATTTCATTATACGCTAGACCTCGTAGGACGTCAATATCTTTGAGGCTTCGACGGCCACGGCGTCGTTCCGGCCCAGCACCTTCTGCACGCCCGCCCGCGCCTCCGCGACGCGTTGCGCGACATTACCGCCCGGCGGGAAATGCGTCAGCAACATCTTCCCGACCCCGGCTTCCCCCGCGATGATGCCGCATTCCTCCGCCGTCAAATGCACGGGCGGATGCCCGGAGAGCCTGTCCTGACTGATAAAACACGCGTCGATCAGCAGCAGGTCCGCATCCTCCGCAAACAGGATGATGTCCTGATTCCACGTCGTGTCGCCGGAATAGACGAACTTGCGCGCGGCTGCGGCGTCTCCGTCCGTTGCGTCCTTTCGCGCGGCCGCGGCGCTCTCGCGAACCGAAACCGCGTAGACGGGATAGGGATGCGTCATCGGGGCGAAGCTGACCAAAAGGCCGCGGATGTCGAGAGTCAGTTCCTCGGAGATCGGATGTACGTCGAACTGCCCGTAGGAGCACAGCGTCGCGTACTCCTGTTCCGGCGCGGCGGGACAATAGAGGGGGATTTTTTTAGCCGCGCCGTCGCGGTCCGTCGCGCCGTTGGGGCGAAAGACCGCGTAGCGCAGCACCGAGATGTCAGAAATATGGTCGGCGTGCAAGTGCGAGAGAATGATCGCGTCTATGCTCTCCAACTCCGCCGAGAGCGCGGAAATGAGGTTCGCGAGCGACCCGCTGCCCAAATCGAGCACAATCGTCGCGCGATCGCCCTGCAATAGATACCCGGAGCAAGCGCCGCCCTGCGCCGGATAAGGCCCGTTGTTCCCCAACACGGTCAATTTCAGCATAATGTTTACGACCATTCCTTTCTGGTAAAACGAATCCGACCCGGCCGCTCTATAAAAAACGCATCGCGATCCCGGCCTCGGTACCCGGAACACTTTTTATGATGCGGTTCAGCCGCTCCGCAAACAGCCCCCCCGCGACCGGTCCGACCGTAAAGGCGAGCGCGTGTCCGCCGCCTTCGCCGCCGTAACCGTTCCCGCCGTCATCCCCACTGCCGCCGTCCCCGTTGTCGTCTCCACGCCGCGGGAGCAGACCGGCATCCGGAAACTCGCGGAACAGCGCCTCCGTAAACGCGCTCCGGTCGACCGTGCGGATACGCGCGTAAAAGCGAAAGGCCAGCGTCGCCGCGTCCGCGACTACGGCCTCCCGCGCCCTGTCCCAACGCACGTCCTCCGATATTTGTACATCCGGCGCGGGGCCGCCCGCGATTTTTAAAATGTCCGCAAGGATCGCGCTCGCCGTCGGCGTCATGCCCGCGCCCTGCCCATAGAACATCACGTCGCCGACGAGGTCGCCGTGAACCATAATCGCGTTATTCACGCCCTCCGCGCACGCAAGCGGGCTATGCCTGTCGACGAGCATCGGCGCGACAAGGGCTTCTACGACGCCACACTCCGCGAATCTGCCGGACGCGATCAGCCGGACGACGCGGCCCAGATCCGCAGCCCGCCCGATGTCCTCCTGCGTGACCCGCGCGATCCCCTCCGTATGAATTTTCTTCCAATCGACAAACGCGCCCCCCGCGACCGACAACAGAATCGCGAGCTTGCGGCACGCGTCATGCCCCTCAATATCCGCCGACGGGTCTTTTTCCGCATAGCCCTTCTCCTGCGCGCCGCGCAGCGTTTCCGCAAAATCCGCGCCATGCTCCTTCATATAGGTCAGCATGTAGTTTGTCGTGCCGTTTACAATACCCGTGATCCCGGTAATCCCGTTTGCGGCGAGGCACTCCTCCAACGGGCGGAGGATCGGGACGCCGCCGCCGACGCTGGCCTCGAAGCGGTACGACACGCCGTGCTCCGATGCGAGCGCGAGCAGTTCCGGCCCGTGCTCCGCGACGAGCTCCTTGTTCGACGTGACGACGTGCTTTTTTTTCGCAAACGCCATCTTTGTAAACTCCAGCGCGGCCCCCGTGCCGCCCATCGTTTCAACGACGATGCCGACGCGCGCGTCCCCCATCACATCGCCGACCTTATGCGTAATCAGCGCGGCGTCCGGGCTGTCCGGAAAATCCAACAAATCCAGAACGCGGCGCAGCGTAAGCCGCAGCCCCGTTTTTTTGCAGACGGCGTTCGCGTTCGTGCGGATCGCGTTCGCGACCCCCTTCCCGACGACCCCGTAGCCTAGGACCGCGACGCCGATTTCCGTATCGTTTTGCGGGCGGCAGGATACCGCCTCTGTATTTTTTGCCCCACTCATGTACAAAAACCCCATCCCGTTGAATTTTGTCAGCCCCTGCGCTTCCAATAGCGGCGGTACAGCAAAAAACCAGCCACGCCGACAATCAGAAGGATCGGGAGAATAAACAGCCACTGCACTAAAAGGCCGATCAAAACTCCGGCCACCATGCTCAGCGCCACGATCAGCGCCATAATCCTGATCCATTTTGTCTGCTTTATCATATCCGCGCTTCCGCTTTCGTAATCATTAATCGCGGGCCGGAAACCGCCGCGCCGCAACCGTGTACGGACGACCCCGGAACCGCACGCTCTATGTTATCGTAAACAGGGGAAAAAATCAACACTTAGACGGGCGATTCGGGCGAGCGGTCATTCTTTGTAAACGAACAATTGTGCAAAAATCGCAACGGTTTGTGAACGGCGGCAGCCGGGCCGACGCAGCCCGGTTATGCACATTTCAGGAATAAAACATGTGTTTTTCTGTTGATAATGTGTATAACTATGTGAATAACCTGTAAATCAGCCATTCTTTTTGTGCATAACCTTTATTGGCCGGCGACCGACGGTTTTATAAATATTTTTCATTTTGATATTGACTGACCGGTCAGTACAGTCTATAATGAGCGGGAACGATAGAAATTCAAACAGGGAAAACGTGCATCTTCAGGGAGGCAAATGAGGAATCCATTGCAATCCAACTACGACAGGCTGCTGGAAGCCGCGCTCGTTGAATTTGGCGAGAACGGTTACGAAAAGGCGTCGACCGCCGCGATCTGCGAACACTCCGGCGTCTCAAAGGGGCTGCTCTTTTTTCACTTCAAGTCCAAAAGCGGGCTCTTTTTCCATATCCTGCGCGGGATTCTGGACGCGATGATGCAGGCCCTCCCGGAGCCGGGCACACACAACGGCTCGACTTTTTATGAAACGATCCTCACCTATGAGCGCGCAAAACTCGCCTATGTGATGGAGCGCCCGCGCGAGTACCTGTTTCTTTGCGAGGCGTTCTTCAATACGCCAAGGAGACTCTCCGCGGAGATTACCGCGCTCTACAATGATCTGGCCCGCGTATATTGGGACGTGTTTACCGGCCTTGAGGCCGCGGACGGGATCGACAAGAAAAAGGTCATCGAGCTGATCGCGATCGTCTCGAGGTCCCTGACGCAGAAATACGCTCACGCGCTGCTAAAAGAGCCGGACGGCATGCTGCGGATCGACGCCCTCTTGGACGAGGCCAACGAGTATTTTCATATTCTGCTGCTGGGCGTTGATAAAAAATCATAAAACAGGGCGAAAGGGCGGAGCTGTAACGCCATGGATTGGCGTTGCAGACCGGAGCTCGTTGGAGCAAGGAGGTGAAGCTGTAACGCCATGGATTGGCGTTGCAGGCCGGAGCTCGTTGGAGCAAGGAGGCGAAGGCTAACTATGGCGGCGATCCTGAGCGTGCGCAATGTGACAAAAAAATATATCATGGGCGAGGTGACGGTCGAGGCGCTGCGCGGCGTGAGCTTTGAGGTCGACGAGGGGGAGTTCGTCGTGATCTTAGGGCCGAGCGGCTCCGGCAAGAGCACGATCCTGAACATCGTCGGCGGCATCGACTTTCCGACGGCGGGCGAAATCTACTATAAGGACACGCCGATCCACACGGCGGACGAAAAGCGCCTGACGCTCTACCGGCGCAACTCGATCGGCTTTGTCTTTCAATTTTACAACCTGATCCCAAACCTGACCGCAAAGGAGAACATCGAACTCGCGTCCGAGCTGTCGCAGAACCCGATCCCTGCTTCCGAGCTGCTCGAAAAAATCGAACTTTCCGACCGCGCGGGGCACTATCCGGCCAAGATGAGCGGCGGCCAGCAGCAGCGCGTCGCGATTGCGCGCGCGATCGCAAAGAACCCGGACATTCTGCTGTGCGACGAGCCGACCGGCGCGCTCGACTTTTCGACCGGCATTTCGGTGCTGAAAATTCTGCGGGATTTTAACACCGACTACCGCAAGACCGTCGTAATCATCACGCACAATGCGGGGATCGCGGCGATGGCCGACAAAACGCTCTACGTCCGCGACGGTCTGATCGACCGGATCACGACAAACGAGACCCCCGCCGCGCCGGAGGACATCGAATGGTAAAGCCCAAGCTGCTGAAGAAAATTCTCCGCTCAATGTGGGGGGCCAAAAAATCCTACTTCGCGTGTGTATTCGTGATCGCGATCGGTATCGTCTGCTATTGCGCGCTCACAACGGTCTGCGACAGCCTGCAATACTCGCTTGACAACTTTTACAGGGATACACGCTTTGCGGACGCTTTTGCGACGGTCTCCGAAATCCCAAAGGCGCGTCTTGCCGCGCTCGACGGGATCGAAGGCGTCGCGGGCGTCGAGGGACGGCTCTCCGAGACCGGGCGCGTGCTGACGGAGGATCGGGAGACGATCGTCACGCTGCGGCTGATCGGCGTCGACCCGCAAGCCGCGTGGACTGCCGCGGGAACCGCCGCGGAGGCTTCCTCGGCGGTTCCCGCCGGGGCGGGAGCGCAGCCCGGCGCGAGCGCCCACGCCCCGGCGCCGGCCGCAAGCTCGGCCGGTTCCGCGCTCAACATGTACCTTGCGGACGGCGGCGGCCTGACGGAAATCGACGACATTCTGATCGGCAAAGCCTTCCTTGCCGCGCGCGGGATCGCGCCGGGCGACACGATTGAAATCGCGCTCTACGGGCAGGCGCGCGCTTTTACGGTCAAGGGCTCCGTGCAGAGCCCGGAATACATCTATACGATGCCGAACGACGGCTCGCTGTTCCCCGACCCCATGACCTTTGACATCGCGTTTGTCCAAAGCGGCGCGCTCGAGACGATCTCGGGCAGGCAGGGCGCGGCTACAGACCTCGCTTTTGCGCTCGAGTCCGGCTACGGCTTTGACGACGTTAAAAGCCCGCTTGAGGACGCTCTGAAAAACTATGGGCTGGCCGCGCTGTATTCGAGGGACGACCAGCCCTCCAACCTGCTGGTCACGCAGGAGCTGGATTCGATCGCATCGATGTCCGCGCCGATGTCCGGTTTGTTCCTGTTCGTCGCGGCCGCGATCCTCTACATCATGCTCCGCCGGATCGTCGAGCAGGAGCGCACGCAGATCGGCACGTTCAAAGCGTTCGGCTACACGAACCGCGAGGTCGTGAGCGCGTATATCCTATACGGCCTGATTACGGGCTTTGCGGGCGGCCTGCTCGGCGCGCTGCTCAGCATTCCGGCGAGCGGCGCGTATTTTGATTTGTTCAGCGAATACTTCAACATCCCGAGCGTCGAAACACAGGTGAATTTCCGCTACCTGTTCACCGGTATCGGGCTCGCGGTCGCGGCGGGCGGCGCGGCGGCCCTGCTCGGCGTAAAGAACATCATAAAGCTGAGTCCTTCCGACGCGATGCGCCCCTCAGCCCCAGCCTTTATCACAGGCTCGCTCGCCGACCGCGTTCGGTTCCTGCCGCTGATCCTCACAAAGCGCGGTATGATGGCGCTCCGATTCATCGGCCGGAACAAGCTGAAAAGCGCGCTGATCCTCTTTAGCATCGCAATCAGCTTTTCGGTCATGTCGGTCACATACTCCTTCAACACGCTGATCGACCAGATGATCTACGACCAATTTAATAAATCCCAGATTTATGACATCAAGACGGTGCTAAAGGGCCCTGCGGCAAAGGAGGCCGCGCTCTCCGCGTTTCGCGGGCTTCCGGGCGTCCGGGACGCCGAGGCGATCATCGAGCTGCCCGTGTCGGTCGTCCATGAGAACCGAACCCGTCAGATCGCGCTCACGGGCCTGAACGCGGGCTCCGCGCAATTCCGTATTATTGACGATCAGGGCCGCCTGTACGCGCCGCCGACGGACGGCTTGATTTTGACAAAGAACTTTGCGGACAGCATGGGCCTTACGCGGGGCGACACCGTGCTGATCAAGAGCCCTCTCCTGCCGGAGGACAAACCGGTTCGCATATCGAATGTGATTGGCACAAATTTTGCCTCGAGCTGTTATATGGACGCGGCGGCGCTGGCGGATTTTTTTCGGCAGCCCGACTTTGCGACCGCCGTCGTATTGCTGACGGAACCGGGCGAATCCGCGCGGGTCAAGGAGGCGCTGATCCGCGGGGAAAACGTCGCGTCCGTGAACGACGCGCGGCGCATACTCGAAAACTATCGGGCGCTGATGGGCTCTTACATCTCGCTGATCTACATGATCCTGCTGATGGCGATCCTGATCGCCTTTGCGATCATCTACAATATTTCGAGCATCTCGCTCTCGGAGCGGCAACGGGAGCTCGCGACGATGCGCGTGCTCGGCATGACGACCGCGGAGACCGCCGAGGTGCTCACATTTGAACACTGGGTGCTGTTCGCGGCCGCGGTCGCGGTCGGTATCCCGATGACGCTCGCGATGCGGCAGGCGCTTACCGCCGCGATCAGCAACGACCTCTACGGGATGCCGAGCGGCACGCCGCCGGTCGCGTTCATATATTCGGCGGCCAGCTGCGCGATCTCGGTGTTTCTGTCAAACCTCGCGGCGCGGCGGCAGATCGGGCGGTTTTCGCTCGTGGAGGTACTCAAGGAACGCGACTAGGGCCAAATAAACGTGTGGGGAGCGTAGTATGAAAAAACTCGTGAGATGGATCATTATAGGGCTGATTGTGATTGCGGCCGGCGCGTATGGGATAAGCGCCGCGCTCGCGCCGCTCGAAGTCAAGGTTACAGTCATATCTCCAAAAGAGGCAAACGTCTTTTTTACGGAGAGCGGCGCCGTTGTGAGCGGCTCGGACCTTCAAATCTTCCCCGGCGTCTCCGGGGACGTCCAAGCCGTGCGCGTCAAGGTCGGCCAGACGGTGCGCGCGGGCGACACGCTGCTTGAAATCGACCCGCAGGCC
>JAITSR010000130.1 GCA_031287655.1 Clostridiales bacterium | reverse complement strand
CAAGATGCTGACCGAGATGTCGGTCGGTCAGCCGGATTGCCGTGCGGTCAAAGTCGCGCTCCGTCGCCTTGCCATGTCGGCGTCGGCGTAGTTCCGGCGCCTTGCCCATGTCGGCATCGGCGCCGCTTCGCCGGTCGCCGCTCGCTCGCGTTGACCGGGGTCACTCGTCCTCGGTCGCGGCGCGGATTCGGTTGCGGCCTTCTGTTTTCGCGGCAAAAAGGCTCTTGTCCGCGGACGCGAGAAAGCTGTCCACCGCGGCTTCGCCTGTCGGCACCGTCGAGGCGACGCCGACGCTGACGGTCGCCTGCGTTACGGCGCGCTCGTCCTCGGTCGGGACGCGCAGCGCTTCGACGTCCGCCCGGATATGCTCCGCGATCGACAGAGCGGCGTCGAGGTCCGTATCCGGCAGGAGCACGCCGAACGCCTCCCCGCCGAGTCTCGCCGGGTGGTCGGCAGGCCGCCTCCCCCAAGTCGAACAAACCTCGGCGGCGGCCTTTAAGAGGATGTCTCCCTGCGGGTGTCCGTAGGTGTCGTTGTATTTTGCAAAATTATCAATATCCATCATCAAAAAAGAGAGCGGCCGTTTCTCGCGGATTGCCCGCCGCCACTCCATGTGAAGCCTGTCGTCAAAGCTCCGCCGGTTCGGGATCCCCGTCAGCGGGTCCGTCAGTCCGAGCCGCTCAATTGCGCGCATTTGCCGCACGATTTCCAAGTGTGTCCGCACGCGCGCCCGGACGATCGCGCGCTTGAGCGGCCTTATGATGTAGTCGACCGCGCCGAGCAAAAAGCCGCGCTCCTCGTCGCGCTCGTTCACGGCCCCCGCGACCATAATCACCGGGATTTTATGCGTCGTCTCCCTACTTTTGAGCGCGGCGAGGACTTTATAGCCGCTGATGTCCGGAAGGGCTTCGTCGAGCAGAATCATATCGGGTCGGTCCCCCTCGGCGGCCCGGAGCGCGCCCACGCCGGAATCCTCGGCCGTTACCGCGTATTCGGGGGACAGGATTTCAGTTAGCGCGGCGGCGTTTGCGGCCTCGGCATCAACAATCAGGATCTTAAACTGAGATGTAGGTTTTTTCATGTGTCGTCCTTTTTTGAACTGTCAATAAATCCTTGGCCGCTACGCCTCGCTCAGCCGCAGCGCCGTAAAACGGCGGTTTTGGTATCCGGCTGTATGATATTTACCCGCTCCCGCAGAAAAGTAACACCTTGGAGCGAGAAAGCGATCACACCGTGTTTTGGCGAAGCGAACATAAGTCAATCCTTTCCCGGCTGTTGTTTCACAATCCAGCGGCCGTTTTTCCGTGCGCCCTCGCGGTCGGCGCGGTCGTACCACTTGGACTGGGCGCGCCACAGCTCGGCGTAGCGCCCCGGGCGGGACAGCAGCTCGGCGTGTGTCCCGACGTCTACGATCCGCCCGCCGTCCATTACGATGATGCGGTGCGCGAGCCGCGCTGAGCCCAACCTGTGGGTCACGATGACGGCGCACTTGCCCTCGGCGATTTTTTGGAATTGCCGATAGATTCGGGTCTCCTCAATCGGGTCGATCGCGGCGGTCGGCTCGTCCAGCACAATAAACCCGTTGGCGCGGTAGAGTCCGCGCGCGATCGCGACGCGCTGCCACTGACCGCCGGAGAGGTCGACGCCGTCGAACTCGGGGGAGAGCATTGTGTCGAGCTCCCAGCCCTCCGCGCGATAGTCGAGGCCCGCCGCGCGCAGCGCGCCGTCAACCTTGCCGGAGTCGGCAGGGGCTGCGCCGGAGGGGGCGGCGGTATCGCTGATTTCGACGTTCTCGGCGAGGCTCATTTTATAGCGCTGATAATTCTGAAATACGCCCGAGACGCCGCGGTATTCAGCGGCGGCCCCTGCGGCGGCGGTCGGCGTGGATGAAGCTGCCGTCGCGGGGGAGGCTGTCGCGCGCACGGGTGAGGGGGTCGTGCGGACCGCCGTCGGCACGGCATTCGCGGGTGAGGCCGTCGCGTACATGGGTGAGGCCGTCGCGTTCACGGCGGCCGGAACAGTGTCCGCGCCGCGGATCGTCACCCGTCCCGAGTCGGGCTGATAAAGCCCGGTCAGGAGGCGCACGAGCGTCGTTTTGCCCGCGCCGTTTTCACCGACGATCGCGACCGTCTCGCCGCGCGCGAGCCTGAGCGTCACGTCCCGCACGGCGGGCGCGTCCCTGCCGGGATAGGTAAAGGAAACGCCGGCCGCCTCCACAAGCGCCGGTTCTGCACCGACGTCGGCGCGCGTCCGCTCCGGCGCGTCCATCAAACGAAAGAAGTTTGCGATCTTGCCGATGTCCCGGTTGAGATTGCCAAAGTGCGTTGTGATGATCTCCCGCATGAGGTCAAAAATCGACCCGAGCGACGCGTACACCGCGGCGAACGCGCCGACCGTGACCTCCCCGGCCATCGTCGCGTCAAACAGAAGATACGCCGAGGCCGCCATGCCCGCAAAGGTTGAGACGTTCAGCAGGAGCTCGAGCAGCGCCGTCTTGCGTTCGGCGCGCCACGCCTTATCGGTGAGCAGCCGCAGCGTCTCGGTGAACAGCCGGTAAAAATAGGGGAACGCGCCGAGTACGCGCGTCTCCTTTAAGAACTCACGGTCGCAGATCGCCCTTTGGTAGGCCTCGTTTTCGCGGCGCAGCGGCGCGCTCTGTTTTTCAAGCGCCGTGAACACGCGTCCCTTGACGACTTGCGCGAGCAACGCCGGGAGGAACGCGATCAGCAGCGTAAAAAGGAGCAGCGGCTTCATGCGAAACAGATAGGCGCCGACAAAGGCAAAGTAAACGCAGTAGAACGTGAGAATCCCTTGCAGGATGAAGGCGAAAAACGGGATCGCGTTCGCGCCCTCGCCGGCCCGGTTCAGGTCGTCCAGAAAGGCCGTGTCCTCAAACCGCTCGGGGCCGACGCGCTGCAGCTTGTCGTGCAGGCCGCGCTTGATCACGCCGCACGTCTTGTCGATGTAAACCGAAATCAGAAAATTGACAATCCCGTTGAAGATTTGAAAGCCGAAGGTCGCGGCGGCGAGGGCCAGCAGCGGGGAGACGCAGCCCCAAAAGCCGATCTCACCGGCCGCGGCGCGTCCGATCGCGTCGAACAGGTTTTTGGACAGGACGATCGTCGCGGCCGAGAGCAGCGCCTGAATCACGCCGAAAATCCATCCGAGCCAGTTCAGCCCGGGCGCGGCCGAATAGCACAGCGGGACCACCCGGCGCGCGAGCCGCGCGAAGGAATACGACTTTTGACTCTCCGCGCCTTTCAAACGTACCACTCCCTTTGCGACTCGTACATCCGCGCGTAGCCGCCCGCAGATGCGACCAGCTCGTCGTGCGTCCCGCGCTCCGCGACCCGTCCGCCGTCAATCACGAGGATTTCGTCGGCGAGCTTCGTCGAGCCGAGTCTGTGGCTGATGAAAATCGTCGTGCGCCCCGCCATCAGCTTTTCAAATTCTTCATAGACGCGGCTTTCGCTGACCGGATCGAGCGCCGACGTCGGCTCGTCGAGGATTTTGACCGGGGCGCGGCTGATCAGGGACCGCGCGATCGCGAGGCGCTGCCACTGCCCGCCGGAGAGCTCCTGCCCCTCCTCTTTGGCTTTGCCGAGCGGGGTCATAAGGCCGTCGCGCAGCCCCGCGACCGTCTCGCCGAGCCCGGCGAGCAGCGCGGCCTCCGCCTCCCGTCCGGAATCGCCCTCGTCAGCGCCTCCCGCCTCCTGTGTGGGGTGGCCCGCGCCCGCGCCTGTACCTGTATGCGCGCCCGCGCTTGCGTCCGCGCCCGCGTCTTTGCCTACGCCCGTACCCGCGACGTCGCCGAGCGCGATGTTGTCCCGCATCGACACGGGGTAACGCGCAAAATCCTGATACACAACAGAGAAAAGCGCCTTGAGCCCGCCCGCCGGGTAGGTCCGCAGCTCCTTCCCGTCGACGAGAATCTCCCCCTCGTATTCCGTGTAAAGCCCGGTCAGGAGCTTTGTGATCGTCGTTTTGCCCGCGCCGTTCCTGCCGACAAAGGCATAGTGCCGCCCGCGCGTGAGCGAGAACGTGAGCCCGTCCAAAATATAGGGGCCGCCCGTGGGATACCGGAAGCGAACACTCCGAAATTCCAGCGTTTTAAAAGGGGGCGCTTCCGCGTCGGGCGGGTCGAGCGCGCCGGGCGCCTCGCCGAGCGCCCAAAAGGCCGTCAGGTCCCGCATGTATTCGCCGACGCGGGATATTTGTTCGAGGGAGGACGAGAACTGCCAGCCGAGCTGCTGGATCATGCCGAACACGGCGCTCACGATCCCGATGAACATTCCGGCGCTCATCCGGCCGCGCGTGACGGGTACGACGAGCGTCAGCGCGACCGCCAAGGCGATCAGCGCGAGCATCAGGCTCGAGCCCTTTGTAATCAGGAAGTTCTTTACCGTGACGCGCAGCCGGAGCAGACGCCACGCCTCATACTGCGCGAACCACCGCGCGTTCACGGCGCGGCCGTACCCAAACAGCGTCCGCTCATCCGCCGCGGCGCGCCCGGTGAGCACCTCTCCGAGGTATTCGGCGCGGCGCTTGAACTTTTCGGCGTCGCGCGACGCCTGATAATTCTTTTTTCCGGCGAGCAGCGAAAGATAGAACATCGGCGTGGAAAAGAGGGCGATCACAAGCGCGGCCCACCACACGCTCGCGACAATCAGCGCGAGGATCGAAAGGACGCAGACCGCGACCTGCGCGAGCCGCATAAAACCGGTAAAGCCGTCCATCACGGACGTCACGGGATCGCGCGCGACGCGCGTGACAAGTTCGAGACCCGCGGCGTCCTCGATATGCCGATAGTCAAGGGCCGCGTGTGTACGCACGATCCGGGGCCGGAGCTTTTGCGCGAGCCTTTGCCGGATTCGCGCCGCCGCGAGCGCCGTGAGGGCGCCCGCGGTCATAAAAAGGCCCGTGCCGAGCAGCAGGAGCGCGAGCGGAGCATAGATGTCGCCGCGCGGGCGGAGGCCGCGCAGGATGCCGCCCGCGGTATCCACAAAGGCCGCGGTCGTCACCGCGAGCACCGCGGTCGGCATCAGGGCGTGCAAAACCGACAGCAGCGCGTGCAGCAAAACGGCGAGCGGGGCCGCGCGAAACGGCAGCCTCAGAGCGTCCGCCGCCGTATATTCTCTATCCGGGGGGCTTTTAAAATCCAAAATCGGCCGTCCTTTTTTCCGATCCGGCTTTTTGTCGCTCTAACCGTCCATCTTCCGCAGCGCCGCGAGCGCGTCGGCCGCGACGTCCTCGTAGACGTAGTTGTAGAGGTCGAGCGACATGTAGCCGTCAAAACCCGCGGCGCGCAGCGCCCGGAACGTGCGCGGCAGGTCCATATCCCCTTCGCCGGGCATCAGGTGCAAGTGCTGGCCGCGCTGCATATCCTCAATGTGGCCGTGCCGGATCAGCCCCTTTAAGCTCGCGATCGACTCATAGATGTCGGGGTCGGCCAAAAACGCGTGGCCCGCGTCAAAGTTGATCCCGAGCGCGGGGCTTTGGATCTCCGCACACAGGCGCAAGAAGTCGTTTGTGTTCGCGAAAATCGACGGCGGCTCCGGCTCCATCGCAAGACAGACGCCCGCGTCCTCCGCGACCTTGCAGAGCTCGCGCACGCGCGATACCGCGACCTTGCGGAGGTCCGCGCACCGCACCCTCTCCGTCGCGTCGTTCATCGCGGAGAAGATAAACACGTCCGTGCCGTAGCGTTTCGCGGAGCGGATGCCGCGCTTGATCGCCTCGAACATAAAGTCGTCGAAGAAATAGCGCAAGTGGTTGCCGACCGCCGAGATCGGGAGGCCGAGCTCGCCGCTGTGCTCCCGGATCGGCCCGATTACGCGCTCGTCCCAAAGGTCCGGCCTCAGCCGGAAATTGAGGTCCTCAAAACAGAGCTCGACGCCGTCAAAGCCCGCTTTTTTAAAGAAGTCCATCGCCTCAAAGACCGAATAGCGGTCGCTTAACATCTGTGTTCTGCCACTGAATTTCATACGCTTCCCCCCATCCTATTTCCGAACAAACGCCGCGATTGGCTATTGATCCTTTCTGTGCCAGATCACCGAGGGGTCGATCGACGTGATGTCCGGCGAGCATGTCATCGCCATCGCGAAGATCAGCTCGGCGTTTATCGCCTCGATCGCCTTTTTGACGCCTTCCGCGCCCTCCGCGCCGAGCGGCCCCATCAGCGCGCGCCCGACGGACACGGCGGAAGCGCCGAGCGCGAGCGCTTTGAACACATCCATTCCGCGTTCGACATTACAGTCGACAAAGATCGGAATCTGCCCGCCGATCACGTCGACGATCTCCGGCAGGACTTGGAGCGGCGGGACCGCGTAGTCCATGATCCCGTGGTGGTGCGATACCACGATGCCGCTCACGCCCGCCGCGAGGCACTTTTGGGCGTCCTGCGCGCTCAACACGCCCTTGATGATGAAGGGCAGTTTTGTCGAACGGACATAACCGCGAATCTGATCGATCGTGCGCGGGCGCATTTCAAGGCCGAATACGCTGTCGTAGCCGCCCTTTCGGCTGAACGCGTGGTCAAGGTCCATGCCGACGGCAAAGGCGCCGCAGCGCTCCGCGTGTTCGAGTTTTTTGATCACGAGGCTTTCGTCCGCGTAGGGCTTAATGATCTTGACCGCCTTCGCGCCCGTTTGTACGATCGCGTCGAGTTCCGCCTCGTCGCCCATGCCCGCCCACATCACGGCGTTCGCCGCAGCCGCGCCGCGCGCGAGCTCCGCCATTCCCTCCGGGTGGGTCTTGTTCAGATGCGACAGCGCCGCCGTCATGACGGGCGTCGCGAACGTTTCGCCAAACAGCTTGAACTCGATCGACGGCAGCGCCGAGTCGATATGCCTTGATTCCAACAGCAGCGAGTCAAAATAGGCCCGCGTGATTTGCCCGGAGTCGCCGGGGTTTCCAATTTTATCCACAATAATCTCCTTTCGCCGCCTGCGGCGGCGCAAATAGCGCCGAAACTGTATTTATTCCCCCGGCACGCGCGGCGGTTCGCCGTCCGGGATCGGACACAGATAACCGGCCTTCGTCTTTTCCGCGTGCTCCGCCTTCGCGCGGAGCAGCGTCTCGGGGTCGAGCAGAAGGTCGATCGCCGTGGCCGCGAGCACCTTTCCCGCGAACAGAACGGCCTTGTGGCCGATCGTGCTCTTTCCGCAGGAGACCACTTGCCACGAATGGCCCGGCGCGTTGTGCGGGCGCGCCGCGACGTGAATCTGCCCCGTCGGCGTGAGCCAGCTCACGTCCGCGACGTCCGTGGAGCCCATCGACTGATGACGGGAGTCGCATTGCGGGATTAAAAAGTCGTTCATCACGAGCGTGCCGCCGCGCGAGGCCTCCCGCACGAACGCCTCGATTTCGGGGTGGGTGTCGGTCGCCCCGCCCGGGAGTCTTGACGGGACGCGATCGTCATAGGTCTTTTTGACCGCCGCCGCAAAGGCGAGTTCCTCGTCGGTGTACTTGGGAACGCCGATCTCCTGGAAGTTTTTGTAGAGCGCCTTTTCGAGCGTGAAATTCGGGATCGTGTCCGCGGTCCCGTCGATGAAAACGCGTTCGAGCCGCGTGTCCGTCATCAGCGCCGCGCCCTCCGCGATTTTGTCGACGCGCGCGACGAGGCCGAGGTTCTTATGCACCGTGTTTTCGCGGATCATGTAGAGCACGCTCGCGGTCGGCTGCACGACGTTCGGCGAGACGCCGCCGCCGTCGATGATCGCGTAGTGGACCCGCGCGTTGTCCGGGATATGCTCCCGCAGAAACTGGACGCCGATGTTCAGCAACTCGACCGCGTCGAGCGCGGAGCGCCCGAGCTCGGGATCGCCCGCGGCGTGTGACGCGACCCCCTTGTAGCGGTATTCGATTTGGATACTCGAGTTGCTCGAGCCCGACACGACCTCGTTTGTTTCGGAGGGGTGCCATGTCAGCGCGGCGTCGAGTTTTTTCCACAGGCCCGCGCGCGCCATAAACGCCTTGCCTGCGCCGCCTTCCTCGCCCGGACAGCCGTAAAAGATTACGGTACCGGGGACCTTTGCGTCCTCGAGGAACTTTTTTACCGCGAACGCCGCCGCGAGCGAGCCCGCCCCGAGCATGTTATGCCCGCAGCCATGTCCCGGAGCGCCCTGCGTGAGCGGTTGTTCGACCGCCGTCGCGCCCGCCTGCGACAGCCCGGAGAGGGCGTCGTACTCGGCGAGGATGCCGATGATCGGGCCGCCCGAGCCAAACGTGCCGGAAAACGCGGTCGGCACATCGCAGATGCCGCGTTCGACGGCAAAGCCGTTCCGCTCGAGCACCTCGCAGTAGAGCGCCATCGAGCGCGTCTCCATCAGGGACAATTCCGCAAACTCCCAAATCCGGTCGTTCACGTCGAGGACTTCGGTTTTCTTTTCATCAATGAAGGCCACCGCGGCCTTTTTCAACTCCTGTACCGACACCGTTTTTTCGTCTCCCATAAATGGTTCTCCCTTCAAATAATAAGTTTATTCGGAAACTCGGACGCCTTGTGATGGCTCGATTTCGCGACATAGCCGCGAAATCCTCCCCCCACTCATCGCCCTCG
>JAITSR010000079.1 GCA_031287655.1 Clostridiales bacterium | reverse complement strand
CGCCGCAAAGACGATTGCCGCGGCGCGCTCCGCCGTCTTGCGGGACGAGGACGCGCAAAACCGCATCGCGAGCGCGCTGAACCGGAAAAAGCGCTATGTCTACCTGACGTTTGACGACGGCCCCTCCGCTTTGACGCAGCAGTATCTTGACATTTTAAAGGCGCAGGACGTCCGCGCGACGTTCTTCCTCGTCGGCGTCAACGTCGCAAAATATCCGCGTCTCACGCAGGCGATCTACATGGACCGGCACAGCATCGCGAACCACAGCTATACGCATAACTATGACAAGCTGTACAAGAGCGCCTCCGCGCTCTTTTCGGAGCTCGAGCGGTGGGACGCGCAGGTCAGCTCCGCGCTCGGCTTCCCATATCACACGAACGTATTCCGCTTTCCGGGCGGGAGCACATATAAAACGGCGAAGCAGTACCGCTCGCAGGTCACGGCGCGCGGCTATGTGTACTACGACTGGAATTGCCTGAACGGCGACGCGCAGATTCGGGATAAATCCGCGGACAGTCTCTACGACTACATGCTCGCGACATTTAAGGGGCAGGACGAGGTAATTGTGTTGATGCACGACACGGACACAAAGCAGACGACGCTGGACATGCTCGACCGCGCGATCCGCTTCTTTAAGGAGCAGGGCTATGAATTTCGGACGCTTGGCGGCGCGGCGAAATGAACCGCAAAAAATAAGGGGCTTGAGATAATATGCTGGACGTATGTCTGTTGGGGACGGGGGGGATGATGCCGCTGCCCGGGAGGTGGCTGACCTCGCTGCTTTTGCGATATAACGGAAAGATGCTGATGGTCGACTGCGGCGAGGGTACGCAAATACCGCTAAAGCTCGCGGGCTGGGGCTTTAAGCCGATCGACGCGATCTTTTTTACGCACTACCACGCCGACCACATCGCGGGGCTGCCGGGCCTGCTGCTGACGATCGGAAATTCCGGGAAAGACACGCCGCTCGACCTGATCGGGCCGCCCGGCCTTACGCGCGTCGTGCAGTCGCTGCTCGTGATCTGCCCCGCGCTGCCGTTTGACATCAGGGCGACGGAGCTGCCGTTGCCGCGCGGGGCGCCCTCGCTTCGCGGCGCGAGCGGCGGGGCTGCGGGTACGGGCGCGAACGTGGACGGAGAGGCGGAGGCGGACGGGGAGCGGGACGGCGGCCTTGCCCCGCTGCGGGACGTCGCGCTGTTTGACAGCATGAGTTTTCAATACGCCCCGGCGGATCACAATATCCCATGCCTCGCGTACAGCTTTCACATCCGGCGGCAGGGCGCGTTTTACCCCGCGCGCGCAAAGGAGCTGAATATCCCCTTAAAATCGTGGAGCTTGCTGCAGGCGGGGAAGACGGTTGAGCTGGACGACGGGCGCAGCGTGACGCCCGATATGGTGCTCGGGCCCGAGCGGCGCGGGATCAAACTGAGTTACTGCACGGACTCCCGCCCGGCCCCGGCCTTGCGCCGCCTGTTCAAGGATTCGGCGCTGCTCATCTGCGAGGGCATGTACGGGGACGACGGGGAGCGGGAGAACGCGATCGGTAAAAAGCATATGATATTCAGCGAAGCGGCGGGGCTCGCGAGGGACGCGGGCGTCGGCGAGCTGTGGCTGACGCATTACAGCCCGGCGCTGCAGAACCCGGGCGAGCACATCGGCGCGGCGCGGCGGGTGTTCCCGAACACGCGGGCAGGCAGCGACCTTCTGACGACAAAGCTCATATTCCCGGAGGGGGAAGGGGCGGACACGGCGCGATGATTGCGATCCTTTCACCGGCGCGCAACACGCGCGCGCCAAGCGTTTCCCCCGGTTCCGCGACACACCCAGCCGAGCCGCGCGGCAATGCGCCGCCTGCCGCGGAACTGCCCCCAACGATGCCGCGCGGCAGTGCGCCGCTGTTTCCTAAGGAGACGCGCGCGCTGGTAAAACAGCTGCGCATACTCAGCCCATGGCAGCTTGAAAGCCTGCTTGATGTGCGGCCCGAACGCGCACTCGAACTCTATCGCGCCTATCAGGACTTTTTTCGGAACAGCGGCGCGCCTCTGCCTTCGCCCTCGCCCTCGCTTCTCGCGTTTTACGGCGCGGCGTACCGCAGCATGGCCCCGCAGGATTTTTCGGCGGAGGAATTTGCGTTCGCACAGGGGCATTTGCGGATTTTGAGCGCGCTCTATGGCCTTCTGCGCCCGCTCGACGGTATAATGCCGCACAGACTCGGGCTTGGTCGGGATTTTTCCCCCGGCGGAGCGGACCTTTACACGTTTTGGGGAGACCGGCTCTACCGGGAGCTGTTCCGAAACGGCGACGTCGTCGTCAACATTGCGTCCGCGGAGTATGCGCGGCTCGTCACGGCGTTTCTGCGCCCCGGCGACACCGTCGTCACATGCCGCTTCCTGATCGGCAGACCGGGGGGCGCGCGCGGTACCGTCTCGACCGTGCGCGCCGCGCGAGGGCTGATGGCGCGCTATATCGTCAAGAACCGCGTCACGGAGCCGGAGGGGTTAAAAGAATTTGACGCGGACGGTTACCGCTATATCCCGGGTCTCTCGCGCGAACGGGAGCTCGTGTTCGTCAAGCCGGCCGCGCCGCCCGAGTTTGCGCCCGCTTTGCCTGAACACACTGAACGCAAAACGCCTAAACTGGGAGGCTGGGAAGGTAAAATATGGATGTCGGACGATTTTGATGCGCCGCTTGAAGATTTTGAGGAAAATTCGGACTCGCCGGAGGCATCACAGGACAAACGCCACGAAATACTGCGCTCACTTTGTGGGTCCATTGACGACCCCACAATGGTGGAACCACCTGAAATTATGTACGAGTCTTTGCGAGAGGAAATATAGGGGCGAAGTAAGATTCAGAGAGTTTGAAAGGACTGATAAAGGAGGTTTAGCCATGTTCCGCGAACTTGATGATCTTTACGGCAAGCTGCAAAGGATAAGGCCGTTATCTCCGGAAAGTGTCGAGCGGTTGTCCGAAGATTTTATGATTGATTATACCTACAATTCAAACGCGATAGAGGGCAGTACGCTCACGCTTGAGGAAACCGCGCTTGTGCTGAAAGAGGGCGTTACGGTCGGCGGCAAACCGTTAAAGCACCATCTTGAAGCCATCGGACACAGGGACGCTTATTATTATGTTGAAGATTTAGTCAAAAACAAAATCCCCGTATCTGAAAAGATTATCAAGGATATACACGCCCTTGTCCTGATGGACAGACAGACGGATAAGGGCGTGTACAGGAGCGTTCCCGTCAGGGTCGGCGCTTTCTACCCTTGTCAGCCGTTTGAAGTGCCTGCCCGAATGGAGCGCCTGATGCTTGATTACGGCGGCGAAATGCAAAAGCTCCACGTTGTGGAGAGAGCCGCGGTTTTTCATTTAAGATTTGAAACGATCCATCCTTTCATTGACGGAAACGGGCGCGCGGGCCGGCTGCTGCTCAACCTTGAATTGATGAAAGAGGGCTACCCGCCCGTCAACATTAAGTTTTCGGACAGGACGAAGTATTACGGCTGTTTTAACCATTACCGCGAAAACGATGGCGACGTCTCAAAAATGACCGGGCTTATTGGAGAATACGCCATTTATGAGCTCAAACGGTACATTGAAATCGCGGAGCAGTCCGAAAACCTTAAAAATCGTCGTCCCGAGGATTAAGAAGGGTCCCCATGTAAATATTTTCGTCCGGCTGGGACGGATGCAGCGGATTCAGCAGATGTCGCAGATGTGACGGATTCAACAGATGCCGCAGACGGCGCGGAGGTCGCTTTGCGAAGGATCGCGCCGGGCGGCACGGGGCGCGAGAGACGCAGACGCGCCGTCATCTGCGCGTGCGGCGCGGCGCTGATCGGCGTACCGTGTACGTCCGTCAGGTCCCGAACCGTGTCGCAAAAGTACCCCGCGAGCGGGACCATCACTTCGATCGCGTCGCCCGCAAAAAAGCGGTTGCGCTGCTCGACCTCGGCAAGGCATGTCGCGGCGTCGCAGGAGCGCACGACCGCAACGACGTCATACGCGCGGATATAAGCCGCGCCCGCAAAACTCTGCATCCCGCCGCCGTCCGCGCCGTCAACCTCGCCGTCGGCGCCGTCCGCGCCGCCAATCCCGCCGCTCGCACTCGCGGCCCCGCGGCCCGCCTCGTGTGCGGCCCTGTCGCCTACCATGCCCGCGGCGCCGTCTGCGGGTCCGAACGCGAAGCCCGTCGTAAACGCCCGATGACTGGTCTTCGACACTTCCGCGAGCAGCGCCGGGTCCGGCTTATAGGCCGCAGCCCCACGGCCGGCGCGTTCGTAATCGTCGAGCGCCGCGCGGTAGGCCGAGACGACGGTCGCGACGTAGTAGGCGCTTTTCATGCGCCCCTCGATTTTCAGGCTCGTAACGCCGCTCGCGAGCACCTGCGGCAAATGCCCGATCAGACAGAGGTCCTTTGCGTTGTAAAGATATGTCCCGGCGCCGTCCTCGACCACCGGCATATACTCGCCCGGACGTCTCTCCTCGACAAGGCTGTAAGACCAGCGGCACGGCTGGGCGCAGTCGCCGCGGTTCGCGTCCCGCCCCGTCAGATAGCTGCTGATCAGGCAGCGGCCCGAATAGGATACGCACATTGCGCCGTGGACGAACATCTCGAGTTCCAGCGCCTTTGGCGCGCGCGCCCGGATTTCCGCGATCTCCGTGAGGGGGAGTTCCCGCGCGAGCACGACGCGCTTTGCGCCAAGCCCGTGCCAAAAGGCCGCGCTCTCGTAATTCGTGCAGTTCGCCTGCGTGCTGATGTGGATCGGAAGCTCCGGGGCAAACCGCCGCAGGATCGCAAAGACGCCGGGGTCCGACACGATCGCGGCGTCCGCCCCGGCGTCCGCCAGAAGCGCCGCGGTTTTTTGCGCCGCGCCGATGTCGGTATTCCGGGCAAAAAGATTCAGCGCGGCATAGACCTTCTTGCCGCGCTCATGCGCGTAAAAAACGCCCTCCCGCAGCGCCCGCCCGTCCATGCTGCCCGCCGCGCCGCGCAGGGAAAGCCCTTCGAGGCCGACATACACCGCGTCCGCGCCATACAAAAACGCGGTCCTCAGCTTTTCAAGATCGCCCGCCGGCGCGAGCAGTTCAACCACAGCCTATAGCCGCCCCCTTTAATGAAATAAACTTACCCCATATTCCATATCCCGCATTCTGCATTAAGGCAATAAATTCAGCCCGTATTCAAGGATCGCGGCCTGATGTTCCTCATACGTCCGCGAAAACACATGCGTGCCGTCGCCCCTCGCCACAAAGTAGAGATAATCCGTTTCCTCGGGGTAGAGCGCGGCGTTGATCGACGAAATCCCGGGATTGCTGATCGGGCCGGGGGGGAGCCCCGCGTGCAGATAGGTGTTGTACGGGTCGACGATCTTTGTGTTCCCGTCGGAGATGCGCCGGAGCATGATGCCGTTGCGCTGATAGTAGACATACTGGATCGTCGCGCAGCTCTGGAGCCGCCGCATCCCCTCGTCCGCGCTGTTCAAACGGTTGTGGAACACGCCGGACACGAGAAAGCGGTCCGCCTCGCTCTTGGCCTCGCGCTCGATGATCGACGCGAGTATGATTACCTGATCCATTGTCAGTCCGATTTCGTCCGCGCGCGCGTAGTGTTCCTCCGTGAGTTTCCTTTCGAAGTTATCCAAAAACATCGCGATAATCTGCTTCGGCGTCGCGTTCAGGTCAAAATCGTAGGTGTCGGGGAACAGGTAGCCCTCCAACCGGTCCGGCCTCGCGGGCAGCTCCGCAAGGAACGCGTAATCAAACTCCGTGTCGGCGGCCTCGATGTACTGCTTGAGCTCCTTGCCGTGCGTCAGCGCCGAATCCGAAAAACTCTGATAGAACTGCCGCGCGTTCATACCCTCCGGGAAGGTCAGCCGCAGTATTTCCGGGTTGCCTTTGAGGACCATCATCAGTTCCTCGTAATTCAAATCCTTGCTGACGATGTGCGTCCCCGATTTATAGCTCCCGTCGTAGCCGTTGATTTTCGAGAGAATTTTAAAGACCTGCGCGTACTTGATCAGGCCGTTTTCCTCCAAAATGTCCGCGATGTCGCCGGTCCGGGAGCCGCGCGGGATGTCGATGTACATGCGCTCGCTCGCGGGGATTACGATCTCCTTCGGATTCTTAAAATTCTCTTGGACGCGTTTTACATACGAATAGGAAAGCATCGCGCCGACGCTCACCGCCACGAGCAGCAGCAACAGCACGAGACCGAACGTCAGGAGCCCGCTGACATATTTATGACCTCTCCGAGAACGCGCCATGAAAAATCAATCCTTATTTTGCGGCTTATGCCTCTGTCGCGAGCAGGCGGCTCCGCGCCTTTGCGCGCAGCTCCGTGTCCAAGATGCGCTTTCGCAGGCGGATGTTCTGCGGCGTGACCTCGACGAGCTCGTCGTCCGCGATAAATTCCAGCGCCTGCTCGAGCGTCAAAAGACGCGGCGGCACAAGGCGCATCGCCTCGTCGGAACCCGATGCCCGCATGTTTGTGACGTGTTTGCGCTTGCAGACGTTGATCGCCATATCGTCCTCGCGCGCGTTTTCGCCGACGATCATGCCCTCGTAGACGCGTGTGCCGGGCGAGATGAACAGCGCCCCGCGGTCCTGCGCGTTGTAGAGCCCGTATGTGACGGTTTCGCCGGTCTCCCACGCGACGAGGGAGCCGCGCGTGCGCGTCGCGATCTCTCCTTTGAACGGCTCAAAGCCGTGAAACACATGATTCATGATACCATTTCCCTTGGAGTCTGTCAAAAACTCCGAGCGAAAGCCGATCAGCCCGCGGGCCGGTACGAGAAACTCGAGCCGCGTGTAGCCGCCCGCGTTCGGGTGCATGTTGATCATCTCGCCTTTGCGCGCGCCGAGCTTTTCGATCGTCACGCCGACAAATTCCTCCGGCACGTCGACCGTCAGATGTTCGACCGGTTCGTGCTGCTGCCCGCCGAGCTCCTTCATGATCACCTTGGGCTTTGAAATTTGGAACTCATAGCCTTGGCGGCGCATCGTCTCGATCAGGATCGAAAGGTGGAGCTCGCCGCGCCCGGACACCTTGAACGCCTCTGGCGAGTCCGTTTCCTCGACGCGCATACTCACGTTTGTCTCGATCTCCCGGAACAGCCGGTCGCGCAGATGCCGGGAGGTGACGTATGTGCCCTCGCGCCCCGCGAACGGGCTGTTGTTGACGGAAAACGTCATCGCGATCGTCGGCTCGTCGATGTTGACGAAGGGGAGGGGCTCCGGAGCCGCGACGTCGCATACCGTGTCGCCGATGTTGATGTCCCCGAGACCCGCGATCGCGACGATGTCCCCGAGCTCCGCCTCCTGCACCTCGACGCGCTTTAAACCGTCAAACGAATAGAGCCGCGTGATCTTCTCGTTGTGCGAGCCGCCGTCGCGCCCGCAAACGACCACCTGCTGGGCGTAGCGCGCCGAACCGCGCTCAATCCGGCCGACCGCGATCCGGCCGACGTACTCGTCATAGTCGATATTTGAGATCAGAACCTGAAAGGGCTCGTCGGGATAGCCCGTCGGCGACGGGACCGTCTCGAGGATCGTCTCAAAGAGGGGCGCGAGCGTCTCGCCGTTTTCCAGCGCGTCGAGCGTCGCCCAGCCGTCCCGCGCGGATGCGTACACGACCGGGAATTCCAGCTGATCCTCGTCCGCGCCGAGCTCGATAAAGAGGTCCAGCACCTCGTCGACGACCTCCGGGGGGCGCGCGTCGGGCCTGTCCGCCTTGTTGATCACGACGATCGGGACGAGCTCCAACTCCAAGGCCTTTTTTAGCACAAAACGCGTCTGCGGCATCGGGCCCTCGAACGAGTCGACGAGCAGCAGCACGCCGTTGACCATTTTCAAAACGCGCTCGACCTCACCGCCAAAGTCGGCGTGGCCGGGCGTGTCGACGATGTTGATTTTTACGTCGCCGTAGCGGACGGCGGTGTTCTTCGCGAGGATCGTGATCCCGCGCTCGCGCTCAAGATCGTTCGAGTCCATCACGCGCTCGCGCACCTGCTCGTTGCTGCGGAAGATTCCGCTCTGACGAAACATGCTGTCGACGAGCGTCGTCTTGCCGTGGTCGACATGCGCGATGATCGCGATGTTTCGGATATGGCTGACTGTCTGCGGCGTTTTACGCCGATCCGCGATGCCGACCGGCGCGGCCTGCGCGGCCTGCGCGCCGCTCTCACGCATGCTTTCCCCGCCGTTTCCTGTGGCGCCTGTGAATGTGTTTTCCATGCTGCGTTCCATGTTGTTTTCCGTCACGAACATTCCTTCCATAGTTGTTCATAATTTCCATCCGTTCAGGGATGGCCTTTAACCAGCTTGCTATTGCATTATATCCCATTTTAGGCGTATCATGCAATTATGAAAAACGGAGGGGTGAAAACGGAGGGGTGAAAAAAAAGGGGGGCAATCAACATGAATTTTTCTAAACTCACGGCTTATTTGGACTCGTTTTACGCGGAGAAGAACATCCCGGGCGTCGGCTGCGCGGTCTATTATCGGCATAAGCCGGTCTATGAGCATTACGCCGGGTACTCGAATGTGGAGAAGGGTGTGGCTTTTGGGCCGCGCACGATCTTCCATTTGTATTCCGCGACGAAGATTTCCACATGCACAGCCATCTTGCAGCTCTGCGAATCCGGCAAGCTCGGACTGGACGATCCGGTTTCGCGCTATATCCCCGAATACGCGGACCTCACGGCGCTTTGCGATTTGCCGGATGGAAGGCAGGAGATACGGCCCGCGGTCACGCCGTTGACAGTGCGGCATCTGCTCTCTATGCAGGGCGGAGTCGGCGGGCTTGATACGGACGCGGTGGAGCGCGCGATACAAGACACCGGCGGAAAGGGGCCGACGCTGACGCTGATCCGGGCGCTCGCGGGCCGTCCGCTGTTCTTTGAACCCGGCTCGCATTTTCGGTACAGTTCCTGCCACGACGTCCTTGGCGGGCTTGTCGAGGTCGTTTCGGGCAAGCGGTTTGGCGCGTATTTGAAGGAGCACGTCTTTGACCCGCTCGGAATGGGCGACACGGCGTTTTCCGTGAAGCCGGAGGACGAACCGCGGACCGCGCTGATATACAACGGCTTTGACGCAAAAACAGGCCGCGCCGCGAGCGTTGGGGAAACATACCGTCTCAACCCCGGAACGGAGTATGAGAGCGGGGGCGGCGGGCTCTTTTCAACCGTGTCGGACTACATTCTGCTGACCGAGGCGCTGTGCAATTTTGGGCTCGGCGCGAGCGGCGCGCGTATCCTGAAAAAGGAAACGGTCGAGCTGATGCGGACAAACCAGCTTGGCGAGGTTTCGCAAAAGGACTTTACGGAGTTTGGCGGAACCAGCAAGACCGGATACGGCTACGGCTTGGGCGTGCGTGTGCTTGTCAACCGGGAGAAGAACAACGCGCTGAGCGCGAACGGCGAGTTTGGATGGGATGGCGCGCGCGGCTGCTACGCGGTGATCGATCCCGACTCCGAGCTGGCGCTCTTTTACGCGCAGCAGGAGGGCGGGTCCCAATGGTGGTTCTGGCATGGCACGGTCCGAAACTACGCCTATGCGAGCCTCTGGCAGGACTGACGACAATTCGGCGTCTTTCATGAAATTTTAATTGTTCTTTTAAGCCTTTTTCCCAATGGCGGCGTATGATGTGTGATAACATGGGACGCCTTTGGGCGACGGCTTGGGGGAAAAGCGATGATCATAAACAAAAGGCGGGGGGCGCTCCCGCTTCATTTTCATTTAAAGGCGGCGGCGCTCGCGGGTGTTGTCGCCTTTGGCGCGCTTGGCGCGGCGCTCTCGGGCTGCTCGGCGCTCACGGCGGCGAACGCGGAGGATTCGGCGCAGGCCGCGGCCGCGCCGCTGACGGCCGTGGAGGCGCTTACGGTCGAGCGCGGCGAGATCAAAAAGGAGATCGTCTACGCGGGCAAGCTCGCGCCGAACGCGACGCTGTCCGTCGTCAGCAAGCTGTCAGGCAAGATTACGGATGTCTACGCCGACGTCGGCGACCGTGTGCGAGCGGGGGATATCCTTCTAAAGCTGGATGAGCAGGACATTCAAAGTCAGCTGGATCAGATCGACGCGCAGATCCATCAGGCCGATCAGGGGGTCGTGACCGCGGAGAACGCGCTGAACAGCGTGACGGGCGGCCAGTATCAGGCGCAGGTCCTCCAGCAGGAGACGAGTCTCGAGAACTATGACAAACAGCTGGAAAACGCGCAGATCGCGCTCGACAACGCGGCGCTCGCGATTGCCAACGCCGGGCGAACGCTCGAAAACGCGCAGCGGGACTATGACAACGCGAAGTCGCTGTATGAGTCGGGCGCGGTGGCGGAGAATGACTTAACAAAAGCCGAGTTCGCGAAAAATCAGGCGCAGGCCGCGTATGAGCAGGCGCAGAACGCGCTCGCGCAGGCTCAGGTCGGCTATGACCAGCTCGTATTCGCAAAGGACAAGGCGGCGGAATCGCTTGCGCTCACGCGCGGGCGGATCGTGTCCGACAGCACGCGGCAGGCGTCGCTCGCGGTTGAACAGGCAAAGGCGTCCCGCGACGTGCTCTATGTGCAGCGCGAGACGATCACAAAAAACTTGTCGGAGACACAGCTCGAAAGCCCGATCTCGGGCGTCGTGAACATATGCAACGCGCGCGCCGGGGAGTTCGTCTCGCCGCAGGCCCCCGCCTTCGTGCTCGTGGACCTCGACCGCGTCAATGTCGAGGTCAGCGTCTCGGAGCTTTTGATCAACAAAATCCGCACGGGCGACCAAATCGACGTGATTATCCACGCGCTCGGCGGCGCGGCGTACAAGGGTGAGATCGTCACGATCAGCCCTTCGGCGGATCAGACGAGCCTGTTCCCGGTCAAAATCGCGATCGACAACCCGGACGGTATCCTGCGCTCCGGCATGTTCGCGGAGGTGCGCTTTATAAAGGAGCACAGCGAGGGCGCGGTTGTGCTGCCGCGCGGCTGCGTGCTGTCGAACAGCGCGGGGGACTATGTCTATGTCGTGCGGGACGGCCTTGCGTATAAGGCGCCTGTGACGACGGGCGTCGACAACGGAAAAGAGGTTGAGATCACGGAGGGCCTGACATTCGGGGAACAGGTCGTGGTCAAGGGCGGGACGAACCTCTCCGACGGCGAGGCCGTCAACGTCGTCGCAGGGCCGGACGCGGCCGCATCGGGGGTCGGCGCATGAGCCTTTCAAAACTTGCGGTGAGGCGCCCCGTAACGACGGCGATGCTGCTCCTGATCGCCGTCGCGTTTGGCATCCTCTCGATCCTGAACATCAACCTCGACATGATGCCGAACATGAACATCCCGATCGCGATCGTGATGACAAGCTACAGCGGGGCGGGTCCGGCGGAGATCGAAACGCTGATCACGCGGCCGCTCGAGGGCGTCCTCTGCACGGTGCCGAACGTCAGCGCGCTTTCAAGTTATTCCTCCTACGGTTCTTCGATCGTGCTCGTAGAGTTCGAGGACGACACGAACATCGACAACGCGGCGATCGACATGCGCGAGCGTGTCGACATGATCAAAGCCGCGCTGCCGGATGCCGCCGGGGACCCGCAGGTCTTGAAAATCGACATCAATTCCCAGCTTTCGATCACGCTCGGCTTCTCGTCCGACACGCGCGACTTGGGGGAGTTAAAGCGGCTTTTGGAGGACCGCGTCACAAACCGGATCGAGCGGCAGGAGGGCGTCGCGCAGGTCAGTCTCTCCGGCGGCAGCGCGACGGAGATCAGTCTCGTCTTAAATGAGGAACAGCTGCGCGGCTATGGGATCAGCGAGTCCACGGTCACGCAGCTGCTCGCGGCGGAGAACCGCAGCACGCCCGCCGGTTCGATCAAGCAGGGCGACCAGCGCCTGAATCTGCGCGTGACGGGCGAGTTCCTCACGGTCGAGGAAATCGCGGATATTCCGTTTACGACGGCGCGCGGCGGCATCGTCCATCTGCGCGACATCGCCGAGATCACGGAGACGCCCGTCGAGGTGAGCTCCGTCTCCTATATCAACGGGTCGCCGAGCGTCACAATGACGGTTCAAAAGCAATCGACCGCGAACACGGTCAGCGTGTCGGACGCCGTGATGGCGGAACTCGACCGGGTCCTGCGCGACTACCCGGACATGCACGTTCAGGTGATCCTCGACCCCGCCGCCTATATCCGAAGGACGCTGTCGACGGTCGTGAACTCCGGGATTCAGGGCGGCCTGCTCGCGGTCCTGATCCTTTTGATCTTCTTGCGCAACTTCCGCTCGACGCTGATCGTCGCGGCCGCGATCCCGGTGTCGGTCGTCTCGACGTTCGCGCTGATGTATTACAGCAAGATGACGCTGAACCTGATGTCGCTCGGCGGGCTCATGCTCGGGATCGGGATGCTCGTCGACAACTCGATCGTCGTGCTCGAGAGCATTTACAGGAAGATCGAGGAGGGCGAGGAACGCTTTGCCGCCGCGATCGACGGGGCGCGGGAGGTTGCGGTTTCCGTAACGGCGTCGACGCTGACGACGATCGCCGTATTCCTTCCGATCACGTTCGCGGGCGGCCTGACGGCGCAGATTTTTAACCAGCTCTCGATGACGATCTCCTTTTCGCTGATCTCGTCCCTCGTCGTCGCGCTGACGTTTGTGCCGATGGCGTGCTCACTCCTGCTTCGGCCGGAGGATGTTTCCACGGCTGTGGCCGACACGTCCGCGGCGTCGGGCGCGGCAGGCTCGGCGATGACCGATATGACCGCAGTCGGCGCGGACACGGCTGACGCCGCGGCTCTCGTATCCCCGCTCCCGTCTGCCGCGCCGGATTCGGCCCCGGCCACGCTCACGTCAGCCACTCTCTCCGCGTCTCCGCGCGCCGGGCGCTCGCGGAACCCGATCAGGCTCCTGATCGGATTTGTCGGCTTTTTGATCGAAAAGCTCGAGTCGGGGTACAGCCGTCTGCTCGCGGTGTGCCTGCGCAGGCGGCTCGTGACGCTGCTCGTCGTCGCCGCGTTTGTCGCGTTTACCTACGTGATGTTCGCCGGATTTGTCGGCATGGAATTTATGCCGGCGAGTGACGAGAGCGCGATTTCGATCGGCGTTTCCATGCCGCGCGGCACGCTGTTGGAGGAAACGGAAAAGACGGCGTTTTTGGTCGCGGATGCGATAGACGGCAAGTATCCGGAGGTTTCGGACATCACGATCCGCGTCGGCGGGGGCGGAGGGATTGTTTCGATCGGAGGCGGGTCGTCCGACTCGGCGACGCTCGACCTCACACTTGTCGGCAAGGCGGAGCGCACACGGAGCGCCGTCGAGGTCGCGAGCGCGATTTCCCGCGGGCTCTCGGAGATCGCGGGGCCGACGATCACGGTCGAGGCCGTCAGCCAGTCGATGGGGAACTACGGAGGCGGCGGGGGCATCCAGCTCACGATCTACGGCGATCAGACGGACGGGCTCGGCGAGGTCGCGGAGGACGTCCGGGCGATGATCGCGAGCGTGCCGGGCACGCGCGAGACCGAGACCTCGGTTCAGGACGCGACGCCGCAGGCGACGCTCCGGATCAACAGGGACAAGGCTTCGGGTTATGGAATCAGCGCGTACACGATCGCGGGGGTCATCAATACGGCGATCTCGGGGACCGTCGCGACGACGTTCAAGACGGGCGACAGCGAAATGGACATACGCGTGCGCCAGAACCGCGACAGCTTCAATTATATCACCGACCTCGAGAACATTCTGATCCCGTCCCCGACGGGCGTGAACGTGCCGCTCTACGAGCTTGCCGAGATCGTGACGGAGGATATGCCGGAGACGATCGCGCGCAGCAATCAGCGGCGGTATGTGACGGTGTCCGCCCAGTTGGAGGGCCGCGACGCCGGCGCTGTGATGGCGGATGTAAAGGCGCGCCTCGCGGCTTACCCGATGCCGGACGGCTTTTCATGGGAGGAGGCCGGGACGACGGAGCAGATGAACGAGACGTTCGCGGACCTCGGGCTCGCGCTGATCATGGCCTTGGCGCTTGTCTACATGATTATGGCCGCGGAATTTGAATCCCTCGCCTATCCGTTCATCATCATGTTTTCGATCCCGATCGCGTTGACAGGCGGGCTTTTTGGGCTGTTCCTGTTCGGCACGCCGCTTTCGATCACGGGCTTTCTTGGTTTGATTATGCTTGCGGGCGTCGTGATCAACAACGCGATCGTGCTCGTCGACTATACGAATCTTTTGATCCGGGAGCGCGGCATGAGCGGGCTCGAGGCGCTCAAAACCGCGGGGCCGGTGCGTATGCGCCCGATCCTGATGACGACGCTGACGACGGTGCTCGCGCTGATTCCGATGATGTTCGCGACCAGCGACGGCGCGGAGATGATGCGCGGCTTGGCCGTCGTCGTCGTGTTCGGTCTCTCGCTCTCGACGCTCGTCACGCTGTTGTTCGTGCCGGTCGTCTACCTGTTCTTCTACAACGGGCGCGAAAAGCGCAGAAAAAAACGCGAGGCGCGTCTCGCGCGCTCCGCGAACGCCGCCGCGGGAAAGGCCTCGTATGATTAATGGGAACGATTCCCCTCCGGTGGAGGGGAATCGTTCCCATGCCTGACCTTGCCGCTGTCTATGC
>JAITSR010000090.1 GCA_031287655.1 Clostridiales bacterium | reverse complement strand
TACCCGCGCCGGCGGCCCGCGCCGCCGTTCCCGTTGCGGGCGCGGGCGCCGTCGCCGAAGGTTCCACGGACGGCGGCGCGCTTTCGGCGGCGCCGACCGAAGCGGATTCTCCCGAAACGGATTCAGCCGCCGCGGAGTCTGCCGCGGTTGAATCCCCCGCGGCCGATTCAATCGCTGCGGAGCCGGTTGTCGCGGCTGATCCCGCGGCGTATTTAGAGTTCTATGACGTGCAAAGTTCCGTACAGGATAACGCGGCGCTGATTCGGCGCGCTGTGCGCGCTCACGCGGGCAGAATGACGAACGCCGAATCCGCGGACGAGGGAACGGCATGGCAGATCACGGTCGAAAGCCGCGAGGCCGGGCCGCTGATTCAGGAGCTCACCGCGGCCTTCGCGGAACGCGGCGTCAGACTCGACTTTTACGCTTCCGCTGATTTCGTATCGGATCCGGCGCCCGGCGCCGAATCCGCCCCCATAACATTGATTGTGTGGCATTTCTATTCGGATTTTGCACCAAACCCGTAGCTCCTAACAGGCCGCTCGTATTTATATCTGATATGCGGACATTACGGGGGTCTGACCTGTTACCCGTTCTTTTCTTATCTCTTATCTCACGCGACGCAAAAAAAAATGCGAGCAAAAAGACAAGCGATAACGCGTAAGTTATTTTTGAACAGTTCCAAAGGACAAAACAGGGGCTGGCTGCGACGAGGGGAATCTTGACTTCGTGTACGATCAGCGGCACGATGCTGAGCGCCAGAATCAGGCCCCAGCTGGACAGCCCGAGGCGCGACGTGCCGAATACCGCGTTCAGCGCGGGTATCTCCGTCAGCGCGATTTGCAGGCCGAGCCCCACAACAAGCGAGACGAGCATCAGCTTATTCTCGGTGTGATTCATTTTGAAGACGCTGCGGCCTGTGTTGCGCATACCGATCGAATGAAAAATCTGACTCGCCGCGAGTGTCATGAACGCGTAAGTCTGCGCGAGCATAAGGTTTTCGGACGAGACGGCGAGCCATTCTTTGACGGCGGAGAGTTCAAAACCGACCGCGCGCACCGGCTCAATCAGGAAGGCGGCCAGCGTCAAAACCGCGATCAGCAGCCCGTAGCCCAACGTCAGCGCGAGCCCTCCGCCGCTGAAAAGCCCCTCTTTTTGCCCGCGCGGCTTTGCCGCCATCACGGATTTGTCGCCCGGGTCGGCGCCGAGCGCAAGCCCCGGAAGTGTGTCGGTAATCAGATTCACCCACAGGATATGGATCGCGCGCAGCGGGGAAGCCAGCCCCGAAACGATCGCGGCGAACATGCAAAACACCTCGCCAAAGTTCGAGGAAAGCAGGAACATCACGGTTTTTTTGATATTCGCGTAAATCGTGCGCCCCTCGGCGACGGCTTTTTCAATGCTGGAGAAATTGTCGTCCGTCAGCACCATATCCGCCGCGCCTTTTGCGACGTCGGTGCCGGTAATGCCCATCGCGACGCCGATGTCCGCCGCCTTCAGGCTCGGCGCGTCGTTCACGCCGTCGCCCGTCATCGAGACGATATATCCGTGGGACTGGAACGCCCTGACAATCATCACCTTGTGCTCCGGACTGACGCGGGCGAACACGCGCAGGTCCGGCACGCGCCGGTTCAGCTCCTCCTGTGCCATTCCGTGGAGCTCGCCGCCGGTCAGGCACTGATTTTCGTTTTCGGCAATGCCGAGCTCTTTTGCGATCGCAAAGGCCGTGTCGCGGTGGTCGCCTGTAATCATGATCGTGCGGATGCCCGCGCCTCTGAACACCTCCACCGAGTTTTTCGCCTCTTTGCGCGGCGGGTCGATCATGCCCGCCAAGCCGACAAAGGTCAGGCCCTCCTCCGTCACCGCCGCCCCGGCCGGGCCGCCGTCGTATTTGACTGCGAGGCCGAGCACGCGCAGCGCGTCGGAAGCCATCGCCTTTGCCGCCGAAGCGATATTTTGCTTGTCGCTTTCCGTTATCGGGCGCGCCGCGCCGCCGTCTCCGATCACAGCCACGCTCCGGTCGAGAATATTGTCCATCGCGCCTTTCGTAAACGCCTCTATCGTGCCGTCCGGCGCTTCGTGTACGGTCGTCATCAGCTTACGGTCGGAGTCAAAAGCGAGCTCGTTGACGCGCGGGTATGTTTTTTCAAGTTCCTCGCGCACAAATCCCAACGGAGCGCCCATATCCAGCAGCGCGAGCTCGGTGGGGTCGCCCATGCGCGCGCCCTGAGCGGACGCGTCGTTGCAAAGGACAAAGCCGCGCAGAAAGAGCGCGTCGGCGGATCTGTCCAAGGCCGCGGCCGCGCGGGTCTCGCCGTTCTGATAGACGCGCTGCACCGTCATTTTGTTCTGAGTGAGCGTCCCGGTCTTGTCGCTGCAGACCACCGAGACCGCGCCGAGCGTCTCCACGCTGGGCAGCTTGCGCACGATCGTATTGACCTTGACCATCCGCCCGACGCCCATCGCGAGCACGATCGTCACGACGGCGGGCAGCCCCTCCGGGATCGCGGCGACGGCAAGGCTGATCGCGGTGAGCAGCATTTCATCAAAATCGCGGCGCTGGAGCAGCGCGACGCCCATCATCGCCGCGCAGATGACGACCGCGGTGATGCCGAGCATCTTTCCCAGCCCCGCGAGCTTTTTTTGAAGCGGCGTCAATTCTTCCTTTTCGCCGGAGAGGATTTTTGCGATCTTTCCGATTTCGGTGGCCATGCCCGTGCGGACCACGATGCCCTCGCCCCGCCCATAGGCGACCGCCGTAGAGCTGAACGCCATATCCTGCCGGTCGCCGATGCCAACGTCGGCGCCGGGGACGACGCCGGTGTCGGGGGCGGCCCCGGCGCCGCCTGTGCCGGTACTGACACCGCCGCCTGCGCCGCCCTCGCTTGCCGCGGCACAGCGATATGACGCGTCTTTTTCTGCGGGTACGGATTCGCCGGTCAGGGCGGATTCTTCAATTTTCAAGTTGACTGTCAAAACGAGCCGCAAATCCGCCGGAACGGTACGGCCCGCCTCCAAGAGCACGACGTCGCCGCGCACGAGCTCGCGGGCGGGTATTTCGCGCAGCGCGCCTCCGCGCCGCACCAAGCAGTTTGGCGCGGACATCTTTTTGAGCGCGTCAAGGGACTGCTGCGCCTTCGCCTCCTGCACAGTACCAATCACGGCGTTGAGCAGCACGACGACCAGCACGATGGCCGCGTCCGTCGCCTCGCGCTGCCACAGGCTGATCGCCGCCGCCGCGAAAAGGATATAGATCATCGGGTCGTTCAGCTGCGAAAGGAACATTGCGAGCTTTGATTTCGGCTTTTTCTCCGTAAGCTCGTTCGGTCCCTCGGACGCGAGACGCTCTTTTGCCTCCGCCTCGGAAAGCCCGGCGGCAAGGTCGGTTTGAAGTTCTTTGGCGGTCTCCTCCGCCGTTTTGGTATCCATCATCGGCTCAGGCTCCTCTTTCATATCTGTCGTCGGCTCAAGTCCCTCAACTGCTCCCTTGCGAAAGGTTAATTTGCCGCATCATTTAACCGCAATTTCACAGGCAATGGCGTTCACCAACCACCCCGCCGCGTTGAATATGCGTCTTATAGAACACTCACATTCCTTCCACAATATTATTGCTTGTTTTCTCCGAGTAGTTTTTCCAACTCCGCAATACGCGCCGCCTGTTCTGCAAGGATCGCTTCTTTATTGGCGAGTGCTGCCGTAAAGGTCGCTTCTTTATTGGCGAGTGTAGCCGTAAAAGTCGCTTCTTTATCGGCAACCACGCCTTGCCACTTTTCGCGTTCCAACTCGCGGGCGTGACGGAGCGCCGCCGCTTCGTTGCTCCGCGCAAGCGAACGCAGACGTTCAGCTTCGCGAAATTTATCGGTGACTGTCACCTCACGATACGCTTTGATTGCTTGCGTCATTTCAGGCACCCCCAATGCTTCAATTTTGGCTAAATCTTCTTCGGTCTTGGCATTGAACAGCGCAAGCCAAAGCTC
>JAITSR010000065.1 GCA_031287655.1 Clostridiales bacterium | reverse complement strand
TCGCGTTTCAATGCGGCGAACACAAGGACCGCAAGCGCGTATCAGGGTCGACGGACGCGGACGCGGCAAACGCAAACCGCGAACCTTCCCCATCTCTTGATTGTCTCCCGAACCACGGGGCTTCCCTGTCTCTTGGGCGGCTCGCGGGGAAGATCGCCGTCGTGACGGGCGGCGCGCAGGGCTTTGGCAAGGGGATTGCCGAGTCGCTCGCGGCGGAGGGCGCGTATGTCGTCGTCGCCGACCTGAATCCGGAGGGCGCGCGGGCGTGCGCCGCGGCGCTCACACAGACCTATGGCGCGGGCCGCGCGATCGCCGTACATGCGAACGTTTCGGATGAGGATTCGGTGCGCGCGATGATCCGCGAAGCCGTCCTCTCCTATGGCGGGCTCGACCTCTACATCTCGAACGCCGGGATTGCGATCGCGGGCGGTTTGCCCGAAATGTCAAAGGAGAAATTTGAGCTTGTCACATCCGTCAATTACACGGGCTATTTTCTCGGCGCAAAGCACGCGTCCGCTCCGATGAGGCGCCAGCGCGCGTTCTTCCCGTCGTACACGGCGGACATCATAGAGATCAACTCCAAATCCGGGCTTGAGGGCAGCAACAAAAACTTCGCCTACGCGGGCAGCAAATTCGGGGGCGTCGGGCTGACGCAGAGCTTTGCGCTCGAGCTCGTTGAACACGGGATCAAGGTCAACGCGATCTGCCCCGGCAACTTCCTTGACGGGCCGCTGTGGTCCGACCCGGAAAAGGGGCTGTTTCGCCAGTATTTTGAGGCGGGTAAGGTGCCGGGCGCAAAATCGGTCGCGGACGTGCGGCGGTATTATGAGTCGCGGGTCCCGATGCGCCGCGGCTGCGCGATCGCGGACGTCGCGCGGGCGATTTTCTATCTCGTCGAGCAGCAGTACGAGACCGGGCAGGCGCTGCCCGTGACCGGCGGTCAGATTATGTTAAACTAAATTTGTGCCTTTCGTAGAAAGGAATGGTCATAATAATGACGGAATATGAGAAAAAGGCCGAGGCCATTCGGGAGTTGGAAGCCGACCTCAATCACGCGGACAGGGATCGTCGGCTCGCGGCGCTTTCGGAGCTCGCGGCGCTTGCGCCGGACCGCCGCCCGGACGACGGCGGCACGGCCGCAGACAGCCCGGCCGCGGGCGGCGCAGCGGCGGTCGACGATTCGTGCGGCGCAGTCGCCGCGGGCGGCGCGCCTGTCGAATATGTGAATAATCATATCCACACGACGTATTCATTTTCGCCCTACTCGCCCGCAAAGGCGGCCTACATGGCATGGTCCGCGGGGCTCACGACCGCGGGCATCATGGATCATGACTCCGTCGCGGGCGCGCGGGAGTTCATCAGGGCGGGCGAGCTGGTCGGGATCGCGACGACGGTCGGGCTCGAATTTCGCTGTTCGATGGCGAACACGCCTTTTTCCGGCAGGCTGTTCAACAATCCGGATCAAAAATCCGTCGCCTACCTCACGCTGCACGGAATTCCGCACCAAAACCTCGACCGTGTGCGCGAGTACACCGCGCCGTACCGCGCGGCGCGCAATGTTCGGAGCCGCGCGATGGGCAAAAAAATCGACGCCTTGTTCGCGCCGCACGGCGTCCGGCTCGACTTTGAGCGCGATGTGCGCCCGGCCTCCAATTTTTACGACGGCGGCGCGATCACGGAGCGCCATCTCCTGTTCGCTCTGGCCAACCGGCTCGTCGAACGCTTTGGCCGCGGGGAGGATCTGCTCGGCTTCCTCTCCTCCGCGTTCGGCGTCGAAGCCGCGGGCGGCGCGCAGGCAAAGCTGCGGGACCCCGAAACGCCCTTCTATGAATATCATTTGCTCGGGCTGTTGAAAAGCCGTTTAATGAAGCTCGTCTATATCGACGCGGCGGAGGAACTCCCGCCCGTGCGCGAATTTCTCCGTTTCGCGGGCGCGGTCGGCGGGATTGCGGCCTACCCCTATCTTGGCGACGTTTCGGACTCCGTCACGGGGGACAAAGAGGATCAGGCGTTCGAGGACGCCTATCTCGACGAGCTGGTCCCTTGGCTCGCCGGGGTCGGGTTTCACGCGCTGACGTACATGCCCGCCCGCAATACGCGCGCCCAGCTCGACCGGGTGATCGCGCTCTGCGAGCGGCACGCGCTGTTCCAAATTTCGGGGGAGGACATCAACTCGCCGTTTCAGAGCTTCACATGCCCCGCGCTCGCGGACCCCACCTTCTCCCATCTGATCACGTCGACTTGGGCGCTGATCGGGCATGAAAAAGCCGCGACGCGCGACCCGGAGGACGGCTTGTTCACGGCGCGGAGCATTGCGCGCGACCCCGGCTTGAAGGAGCGGATCGACCGCTTCGCGGCGCTCGGACGCGGACCCGCATAAGGATAATGGTGAACAATTAAAGAGTGTATTCGGAAAGTCGATTAACCGAATACACTCACACGACACCGAATGAGGTGCTGTGACGCCATGGATTGGCGTTGTAGGGTGGAACTCGTTGGAGCGAGAAGGTGGAGGCGTGCGTGCGCAGAGCGCACGGAGTTTTGCGGAAATCGCATTTTCGCGAAACGATATACGCAGAGCGGTTTAGAGGAAACGAGGGCGACGAGTGGCTAAGATTTTCGCGGCGTAGTCGCGAAAACGAGCCATCACAAGGCGTCCGAGTTTCCGAATAAACAATTATAACGAATTGAAAAGGTCGGTAATACTATGAAAACAAAGGCGCTGCGGCTATACGGCAAAAAAGACCTGCGGCTTGAGGAGTTTGAACTGCCGCCGATCGGTGAGGAGGAGCTCCTTGTGAAGGTGATCTCGGACAGCCTGTGCATGTCCTCCTACAAGTCCGCCTCACAGGGCGCGGAGCACAAACGCGTGCCGGACGACGTCGCGCAAAACCCGACGATCATCGGGCATGAGTTCGCCGGCGAGATCATCGGCGTCGGCGCGCGGCTGAAGGGCCGCTATACCGAGGGCGGGCGTTTTTCGATCCAGCCCGCCATGCGCGGGACGTATCAGGCCGCGGGGTATTCGTTCCCGTTCCTCGGCGGCGACACGCAATACGCGGTGATCCCAAAGTGCTACATCGACCAAGACTGCGTGCTGCCCTATAGCGGGGACGCGTGGTTCTACGCTTCGATGTCCGAGCCGATTTCCTGCGTGATCGGCGCGACACACGCGAGTTACCACACCGAGGTCGGCGACTACACGCACCACATGGGCATCCGCGCAGGGGGTAAAATGGCCGCGCTGGCCGCGGCCGGGCCGATGGGACTCGCACTGATCGACTATGTGATTCACAGCGACAGAAGGCCGTCGCTGCTCGTCGTGACGGATATTGACGAGGCGCGCCTCGCCCGCGCGGCTTCGATCCTCACAGCCGAGGAGGCGGAGCGGCACGGTGTCCGGCTCGTGTACCTGAATACTTCAACCGTCGGCGACCCTGTGTATGCGCTGCGCGAAGCGGCGGACCGGGGCGGCGCCGGAGGCGGCGGGAGCCGTGTCGGAGACGGAATCGGCGGCGGGGGCTTTGACGACGTGTTCGCGCTCGCGCCGGTACCGGCCGTCGTCGAGCAGGCCGACGCGATCCTCGCGCACGACGGCTGCCTGAATTTCTTCGCGGGGCCGTCCGATCAGGCTTTTTCCGCGAAATTCAATTTTTATAACGTCCACTACAACGCGACGCACATCGTCGGCACGTCGGGCGGCAACACGGACGACATGCGCGAGGCGCTTGAGCTCTCCGCGGCGGGGCGCATCAACCCGGCGATCCTCGTCACGCACATCGGCGGGCTCGACGCGGCGCGCGAGGCTACGCTGCATCTGCCGGAGATTCCCGGCGGCAAGAAGCTGATCTACACACACATCTCCCTGCCGTTGACGGCGATCGCGGACTTCCGCGAGGCCGGGGTGAAAAATCCGATCTTCGCCGAGCTCGACAGGCTCTGCGAGCGGAGCGGCCGCCTCTGGAACGGGGACGCGGAGCGCTTCTTGCTTGAGAACGCCGAGCCAATCTAGCGAACGTGCGGATTGGCCCGCCAATTTATAGGACATGGAGAGAGAACTATGTATCAAATCCGACAGGCTAAAATCAGGGACTACATCGCCGAAAAGGAGATCGTTTCGATCAAGGAGCTCCGCGCCCTTTGCCCCGAAGTCACGTTCATGACGCTGCACCGCGACCTAGACGCCCTCCAGCGCGAGGGGCATGTGATCAAGCTGCGGGGCGGCGCGCGGGCGGTGCGGCACACTGTCGACCCGAGCTTTCTCAGCCGCGAGCGCGAGAACGTCGGCGGCAAAAATCAGATCGCCGCAAAATCGCTCAGCCTGATTCAACCGGGCGGCTCCGTTTTCTTTGACGCCGGGACGACGACGCTCGCGCTGATCCGCGCGCTTCCGGACATCAACCTCACGATCTTCACAACGGGGGCAAATTTCGCAAATGATCTGCAGCGCTTTACAAGCGCCTCGGTCTACCTGTGCTGCGGCTCGCTGAACCGCTCCAACATGGCCCTGTCCGGGCACAGCACGCTGAAATTTCTGGATGAGATCAATATCGACCTCGGTTTCATCGGCGTTTCGGGCTATTCGGACGAGAGCGGTTTCACCTGCGGCAAGGAGAGCGAAATGCACGTCAAGAAACTCGTGATCCGAAAGGCGCGAAAGTCGATCATGCTGATGGATTCGGCGAAGCTGACGCGGCTGATGCCCTACACCTTCGCGGCATTTGAGGACGTCGACTATGTAGTCAGCGACGCCGAGATGCCGGAGAATTTTCAAAAGAAAGCGCGCGAGGCCGGTGTCACGGTCCTCTGATCCGCGAATAGCGCGCGGGGCGACTGTGATCGTGTTCCGGCCCGCGCGGGGAAGGGAATGGTTTTTTAGATGGCGGTTGCGGTTTTGATGCCGAAGGCGGGGATTTCTGTCGAAACCTGCCTGATCGGGACATGGAATAAGAAGGTCGGCGACCCCGTGGCCGTGGGGGATATTTTGTTCGCCTATGAGACGGACAAAGCGGCGTTTGAGTGCGAATCCACGGCGGCGGGTACGCTTTTGGAAATTTTTTATGAGGACGGCGCGGAGGTCCCCGTCCTGACGGCGGTCTGCGCGGTCGGCGCTCCGGGGGAGGACGTCTCGGCGCTCCGCGGGGGCGCGCCCGGAGCGGGCGGCGATGTGGCCGCGGCGAACGCGGCGCAGGCCGCCGCGTTCGCACAACTCGCGGCAGGCGAGGCGCAGAGTCGGCCGGACGTTATACCCGCCGCGGAGCGTGTCGAATTGGGCGCGCCGCCGCTCGCGCCCATGCCCACGCTTGCACCCGCGCCCGGCCCCGTCAAGGCTTCGCCGCGCGCAAAACGGCTCGCCGAGCGGCTCGGCCTGTCCATTGCCGCCGCGCTCCCGACCGGGCCGCACGGGCGCGTGATTGAGCGCGACGTCGAAGCCCTGTCGCAAAACCAACGGAGCGCCGGGGACGCCCAAATCGCTGCGGCAGCTCCGGCGGCCGGAACCGCGTCCGACCCGTCCGCCGCGGACCTCGCGGCAGGCACGGCGACTCAAACAACCCCGGCAGCCCCGATTTTTTCGGCCGCTCCGAACGCCCCCGCGTACACGGATACGGCAATGCCGCTGATCCGCCGCTCAATCGCGAGCGCCATGCAGGCCTCTCTGCAAAGCATGGCGCAGCTCACGCACCACCACAGCTTTGACGCGTCGCAAATCCTCGCGCTTCGCGCCGATTTTAAGCGGCACGGCGCGGCGCTCGGCGCAGAAGGCGTGTCGCTCGGCGACATGGTGTTGTTCGCCGCTGCGCGGACGCTCCGTATGCACCCGGATTTGAACGCGCATTTGCTCGAAGGCGGCGTCTTGCGGCGCTTTTCCGGCGTCCACCTCGGTGTCGCGGTCGACACGCGGCGCGGTCTGATGGTTCCGACGCTGTTCGACGCCGACAAAAAATCACTGCTCGAGATTTCGCGTGAGGTCAAGGAGCTGGCCGAGGCCGCGCGCTCCGGCGGGATCAGCCCCGACCGCTTGCGCGGCGGCACGTTCACGGTGTCCAACCTCGGCGTCACGGGGGTCGAGATGTTCACGCCGATCATCAACCCGCCGCAGGTCGCGATCCTCGGCGTGTGCGGCATTATGACGCGCGTGCGCGCGGCGTCGGCCGCGGCGCCCGCCCCGGCGGCTTTGAGCGCGGGCGGCGGCCCCGGCGGCTCCGGCGGCGGCGCGGGCATTGAAACGTACCCCGCGATGGGGCTTTCGCTCACATACGACCATCGCGCGGTGGACGGCGCGCCGGCGTCCCGCTTCGCGCAGGCGCTCTGCAACCATCTTGAGCGGTTTCCGCTCCTGCTCGCGCTGTAATGACGATTGGAATACGTCAGCCGCTGACCGGTAATGTTTAATACAAGTGGCTGAGCTTTGGAGGATCGATGGAACACTATGATTTGATTGTGTTGGGCGGCGGCCCCGCCGGGTATCTCGCGTCGGAGCGCGCGTCTGCGGGCGGCCTGAAAACCGCGCTGTTTGAGGAGCGCGCGCTCGGCGGCGTCTGCCTGAACGAGGGCTGTATCCCGACAAAGGCCATGCTGTATCCCGCAAAACTCCTGTACGGCGCGCTGCACGGCGCGGCCTACGGGCTGAGCGCAGCGGGCGCGTCCCTCTCGCACGCCGGGGTACTCGCGCGCAAGGCGTCCGTCGTAAAGACACTCGTCTCGGGCGTCGCGGCAAAGCTCAAAGCGGCCGGCGTCACGGTGCGGCAGGATCATGCCGTGATCGAGGGACGCGGCGCTTCCGGGTATATCGTCGCCGCGGGCGGCGAGCGCTTTGCCGCGGACAGGCTCCTGATCGCGACGGGGTCGGCGCCGGTCACTCCCCCGATCCCCGGCGTGCGCGAAGGTCTCGCGTCCGGCTTTGCGCTGACCAGCCGCGAAATCCTCGAGCTCGGAGAGGTCCCGGAGCGGCTCGTGATCGTCGGCGGCGGCGTCATCGGCCTTGAGATGGCCGACTATTACAACATGGCCGGGTCACAGGTGACGGTCGTCGAAATGCTCGACAAAATCGCGGGGCCGATGGAGGGCGAAATCTCCAAGATACTGCTCGCCAATCTGCAAAGGCGGGGCATCGCGTTCCGGCTCGGGAGCCAAGTGACAGGCCTTGCGGAAGGCACAGGGCAAGGGGGCGGAGGCGTCGTCGTCAAGGCCGCGGCGGACGGCGCGGACAAAGCCGCCACGGCCGCAGAAACGCTCCCGGCGGACAAGGTTCTGCTCTCGATCGGCAGAAGGCCGCGCACGGCGGACATCGGACTCGAGTCGATCGGCCTTTATCTCGAACGCGGCGCGATCGTGACCGACCGGAATCTGCGCACAAACCTCCCGGGCGTCTATGCGGCCGGGGACGTCAACGGGAAGCTGATGCTCGCGCATACCGCGTACCGCGAAGCGGAGACCGCGGTCAACCACATGCTCGGAAAAACCGACGCGATGCGCTATGATGCGATCTCCTCGGTCGTCTATACAAACCCCGAAGCCGCGTCCGTCGGCGAAACGCAGGAGAGCGCCGCCGAAAAAGGCCTGCAGGCGCGGACCGTCAAACTTTCCATGCGCTACGCGGGCCGCTATGTCGCAGAGCACGCGGAGGGCGGCGACGGAATCGCGAAGCTCGTTTTCGATGCGCGCTCGCGGCGTCTGATCGGCGCGCACCTGATCGGCAGCTACGCGTCCGAGATCGTCGTGGCCGCCGCGATGATGATCGAGAGCCGCTGGCCCGTCGAGGCGCTCCAAAAGCTTGTATTCCCGCACCCGACGGTCGGGGAGATCCTACGCGAAGCCCTATTTTTGTAACATGTCAGACGTTGCTTCGCAACGTCGCCCATGTTACAAAAACAGAATCACATTGATCCCACAGGAGGCCATACCACCATGCCAAAGTCACTGTTCATCGACCCCGCCGCGCTCAGCGGGAAAGGCGTCATCCACTTTGCCGACATCCCCGTCAACCAGTACGGCAAGACCGTCGCGCAGGAGCGCCGGAGCAAAAACTTCACGGACGCCGACCTCGTGCGCATTTACCGCGACATGACAGTTTTGCGGGAGTTCGAGCACATGCTGAACCTGATCAAAACGCAGAGCGCCTATAACGGCGTCGAAACGACATACCCCGGCCCCGCGCATCTCTCGCTCGGGCAGGAGTCCGCCGCCGTCGGGCAGGCGTATTTGCTCGACCGGCAGGATATGATCTTCGGCAGCCACCGCAGCCACAGCGAGGTGCTCGCAAAGGCGCTTTCCTGTATTCACAAGCTGCCGGACGCGGAGCTGCTCTCCGTGATGGAGGGCTTTTTTGGGGGGCGCATCCTGCGAACGCTCGAGAAGGTCCACAAGGCGAAGGACGTCAAGGACCTTGCGATCCACTTTTTGCTGTACGGGGCGCTGACGGAGATTTTCGCGCGGGAGAACGGCTTTCACAAGGGCATGGGCGGCAGTATGCACATGTTTTTCCTGCCTTTTGGCGTATACCCGAACAACGCGATCGTCGGCGGCTCCGGCACGATCGCGGCGGGCGCGGCGCTCTACAAAAAATGCAATGACGACACAGGTCTCGTCGTCTGCAACATCGGCGACGGCAGCCTTGGCTGCGGCCCGGTCTGGGAGGCGCTGAACTTCGCGGCGATGGGGCAGTTCGACACGCTGTGGGAGGGCAAAAAAAAGGGCGGCCTGCCGCTGATCTTCAACATCTTCAACAACGGCTACGGCATGGGCGGGCAGACGAGCGGCGAGACGATGGCCTACGACATGCTCGCGCGGATCGGGGCGGGTCTCGCGCCGAACGAAATGCACGCGGAGCGCGTGTGGGGACACAACCCGCTCGCCGTGATCGACGCCTACCGCAGAAAAAAGGAAACGATCGCCGCCGCGGACGGCCCGGTGCTGCTCGACGTCCTGACCTACCGACTCGTCGGGCACTCGACCTCGGATCAGAACGCGTACCGTTCAAAGGAGGAAATCGAGGCTTGGCAGGCGGCCGATCCCTGCGTGACATTTCGCGCGGAGCTTGTCGCGGCGGGCGTCGCAAAGGACGGCGTCTTTGACGCGATCTGGGCCGAGACGCGTGAGCGCATGACAAAAGTCTGCGGCTGGGCGGCGGACACGGAGCTCTCGCCATACGCGGACTTCGCAAAAGACGGCGCGGTCATCGAGCGGCTCATGTTCTCAAACGAACGCGCGCCGACGGCGGCCAAAGCGCCCGCGCGAAAGCCGGAGGTGCTGATCCCAAAGGCCGATTGCTCGCGCGTCAAGCAGATCGCGGGCAAGGAGCGCGCCGCGGTCGTCGACGGCAAGCCCGTGAGCCGGATGCGGACATACAACATTCGCGACGCGATCTTTGAGCCCCTGATCGACAAATTCTACGAGGACCCGACGCTCGTCGCGTATGGCGAGGATGTGCGCGACTGGGGCGGCGCGTTTGCGGTCTACCGCGGACTCGCCGAGGTCCTCCCCTACTCGCGGCTGTTCAACGCGCCGATTTCGGAGGCCGCGATCGTCGGCACGGGCGTCGGCTACGGCCTTTGCGGCGGGCGCGCCGTCGTCGAGCTGATGTACTGCGACTTTATCGGGCGCGCGGGCGACGAGGTGTTCAACCAGCTGTCCAAATGGCAGGCGATGAGCGCGGGCATCTTAAAAATGCCGGTCGTCCTGCGCGTCTCGGTCGGCGCAAAGTACGGGGCGCAGCACAGTCAGGACTGGACGGCCCTGTGCGCGCACATACCCGGTCTGAAGGTCTGCTTCCCCGCGACGCCCTATGAGGCGAAGGGGCTGATGTGCGCGGCGCTCGCGGGGAGCGATCCCGTCGTGTTCTTTGAGAGCCAGCGCATCTACGACGTCGGCGAGATGTTCCATGAGGGCGGCGTGCCAAAAGAGCCGTATGAGATCGAGTTCGGCAGCGTAAACGTCGTGCGGCGCGGCGGCGACGTCACGATCCTGACGGTCGGCGCGACGCTGTATAAGGCCGTCGAGGCGGCGGAGCTTCTCGCGGAGCGGTACGGCGTCTCCGCCGAGGTCGTCAACCTGCACAGCCTTGTCCCGCTCGACTATACGGAAATCGCGGCCTCGGTCGCAAAGACGGGGCGCGTTCTGCTCGCGTCCGACGCCTGCGCGCGCGGCAATTTTTTGAACGACGTCGCCCGCAACATCACGGAGCTCTGCTTCGACGACCTTGACGCGCCGCCTGTGCTCGTCGGCGCGCGCAACTGGATCACGCCGCCGTTTGAATTTGACGAATACTTCTTCCCGCAGGCGAGCTGGATCATCGACGCGATCCACGAAAAGCTCCTGCCGCTGCCCGGCCACACCGCGTCCGTGAACCACTTCGCGCCGGTCGAGCAAATGCGCCGCGCAAAAGCCGGGGTTTGACGCACAAGGCCTGTCCTATAAGGCGTCCGCGTTTTCGAATAAACATTGATTGGTAAAAAGGGTGGTCATAAATTGTCTTTGTCTGGGATTGGTATTTATCAGGAGGCGCTCGCGGAGGCCGGGGTCGCCGTTCCGGAAATTTTGCTGCCGGGGCCCGGCTGCGACCGCACAAAATGGTCCGTGATCGCGTGCGACCAGTTCACTTCGCTGCCCGCGTACTGGCGGGAGGTCGAGGCGCTTGTCGGGGACGCTCCCTCGTCGCTTCGGCTGATTTTGCCGGAGGTCTTTTTGAACGACCGCTTTTCTGAACGGGTCGCGGCGATCCACGCAAAAATGGGCGAGTATTTGGACGGCGGTGTGTTCGCGCCGCCGTTCACGGGTTTTGTGCTGACGGAGCGGCGACTGCCCACAGGTACGCGCCGCGGGCTGATTGTCGCGCTCGACCTTGAGCGCTATGAGTTTGAAGCTGGGGCGGTCTCCCTGACGCGGGCGACCGAGGCGACCGTAAAGGACAGGCTCCCGCCGAGGGTACAGATACGGCGCGGCGCGGCGCTCGAGCTGCCGCACGCCCTCGCGCTCGTCAACGATCCGGCCGACGCCTTGATCGGCCCTCTGGCCGAGGCGGCAAGCGGCGGCGGCGAATTTATGGGCGAGCGGCTGACGCCGCTCTACGATTTTGATCTGATCGCGGGCGGCGGCCATGTCCGGGGCTTTGGACTGGACGGGATTCAAGCGGCCGGGCATGTCGCGCGCGCCTGGGGTCGGCTGTTAAATGAGGCGCGCGCCGCCGCGGCCGGTTCTCTGTCCGGCTCCATGCTCTTTGCGATCGGGGACGGCAATCACTCGCTCGCCGCCGCGAAAGCCCACTGGGACGAGCTTCAGACAAAACTTCCGGCGGACGGACGGGAGCGCCACCCCGCGCGGTTCGCGCTCGTCGAGCTCGTCAATCTGCACTCGGACGCGGTTCAGTTTGAACCGATCCACCGCGCGCTGTTCCGCGCCGACCCCGAGGCCGTACTCGCCGAGCTGCGTCGCTGCTTCGCGGGGCGGGGCGTTTCCGTTTCCGCGGACGCCGCGCCGGAAAGCGGCGGCGATGGCGTTGGTCGTGGCGACTATGGCGGCGGCTGCAGCGGCGACGGTAGTGTTGGAAGCGGCGGCGGATTTGTGTTTCCGATGCTGTGGGGCGGCGGTCGGCGGGCTCGCCTGCGGATCGACAAGCCGGAGGCGCTCCTGCCGGTCGCGGAGCTGCAGGGCTTTCTCGACGCGTTCTGCGCCCGCCATCCGGAGGCCGCTTTAGACTATATCCACGGCGCGGACGAGCTTTCGCGGCTTGCAAACGAGGAAGGCTGTTTTTGTTTTATCCTGCCGAAAATCAACAAACACGGCTTTTTCAGCTCCGTCGCGATCGACGGGCTCTTGCCGCGCAAGGCGTTTTCGATGGGGGACGCGCGGGACAAGCGCTATTACCTAGAAGCCCGCAGGATCGACGGGCGACCGCCGTCATGAGCGGCGAACGCGGCCCCGCCGGTGAAAAAGCGGATCGCTTGGACAAAATCCTGTCAAATATGGGGATCGGTACCCGCGCGGAGGTCAAAAGGCTGATCCGCGCGGGCGACGTGACCTGCGGCGGCGCCGTCGTAAAGGACCCGGAAACAAAATTCGCGCCAAATCAAACCGTCATTTGCGTCGCCGGCCGGACGCTCCGGTATCAGGAGCACATCTATCTGATGATGAACAAACCCGAAGGCTATGTGAGCGCGACCCACGACGCCGTAAAGCGGACCGTATCGGAGCTTCTGCCCGAGCGCTGCCGCGTCTTTGAGCCGTTCCCGGTCGGGCGTCTCGACATTGACACGACGGGCCTCCTGCTCCTGACGGACGACGGGGAGCTCGCGCATCGCCTGCTCTCCCCGAAACACCATGTGGAAAAAGAATACGAAGCGGAGCTGGACCGTATGCCGGACGAGAACGTCGTCGAGGCGTTCGCGCAGGGCCTCAGGCTCGAAGGCTTCCTCTGCAAACCCGCAAGGCTGCTGCTGCCCGGCGCGCCCGATACGCCGAAGATTCCCGGCGACATGTCCGCGTTATCCGGCGACGTGTCCGGCATACCGACCAGTCCCGGCGATGCATCCGCGTTATCCGGCGGCATACCGGCAATTCCCGGCGGCGTACCTGACGTATCCGGCGACGTGTCCGCGTTATCCGGCTCGACCGCGCCGCCGTTCGTCGTGCGCGTGATCCTCACGGAGGGCAAGTTCCATCAAATCAAACGCATGTTTGCGCGTTTTGACATCCGCGTGCTGCGGCTCCGGCGAATCCGGATGCACAGCCTCTTGCTCGACCCCGCCCTCGCGCCCGGCGAGTCGCGCGAGCTGTCCCCCGCGGAACTTACGGCCCTTTCGGCCGCACGTTAAACGTCAAGCGCGCCCTCCCGGAATTTTGAGAGATACCCGGCGCAGTATTCGTCGATCCCGAGCAGCGCCTCCCCCGCGTAGAGCGACGCCATCAACTCCCTGTCGAGCGGGTCGAGGATCGCGCCGTCCATGCCCGCGGCGATCGCCGCGACGAGAAAGGTCCGGTTCATCAACTTTCGCGCCGGGATTCCATACGACACATTGCTCAGTCCGCACGCGATGTGGACTTCCGGTCGGCGCCGCTTGACCTCGCGGATCGTCTCAAGCGCGGCGATGCCGTAACCCGAGCCTGTTCCGATCGGCCGCACCATCGGGTCGATGAAAATATCTTCCGGCCGCATCCCCTCACCCGTGAGTTTTTCGATCAGGCGCTCCGCGATTATGATCCGGTCCTCCGCGCGCTCCGGCATCCCCGAGTCGTCCATACACAGCGCGATCACCGACGTGTCAAATTCCTTGATCAGCGGCAGCACGGCGTCATAACGCGCCTTCTCGTCGGTGATCGAATTGATCAGCGGCTTGCCGTTCCGGCCCGCGCGGACCGCCCGAAGCCCCCGCCGGAGCGCCGTGGCGTTTGGCGAGTCGAGCGAAAGCGGGGCGTCCGTCGCGTCCTGCGCCACCCCCACGAGCCACTCGAGACTCTCGGCCTCGCCGTCCAAAAACATCCCGGCATTCACATCGATATAATCCGCGCCCGCCTCGCGCTGTTTTTGCGCCAGCGCCGCGAGCGGCCCCGCGTCCCGCCGCTCAATCGCCGCCCGCACCGCGCCCCGCGTACTGTTGATTTTCTCCCCAATGATAATCATTTTGATGGTCATTCCTTTCTTTGAGCGGCGCAAACCGGTACAAACAAAGCCCGGCGCGCCGCGCGCCTGTCGCGATTCGGCTCTATTTTATCATCTTACGGTCGTCGGCACAAATTTGGCCGTCGCTCGCAGTCGTCGCTCGCAGTCCGCTCGCGAATACAACGACAATTTTACACTTGCCGCAGAAATAACAGTGGGAAACCGCGCCGGAGTCTGATATACTCTTTTAGGAGGATTACATCCATGCAAACTGCGCTGACAGACACACCGCAATACGCGGCGTTCGCCTGCGGGGTATCGTTCAAGCTGAAATCACCGTTCTGCTTTTCGTTTATCTCAAAATACGGAACGGTATTCAAAGTGTTCGACGAACAAGACAGCGGCAACATTTGTTTCGGTGTTCAGTCTAATGACGGCAAACGGTATTTTGTCAAATTCGCAGGCGCGCCTACGAAACGATATGATGGAGAAATTGCCGACGCGATTTCACGGTTGAAAGCAACTGTGCCGATTTATGAGAATTTAGCGCATCCGAGCCTTATTCGGTTTATCAAAGCAGAGGAAATCGGCGGCGGATTTGCTATGGTATTCGAGTGGGTTGACGCGATTTGCGCGGGCAGGCAGTATCAACTTGACTGCCAAAAGTTTCAGCAGCTTCCTATTGAGACAAAATTACAGATTTTCGATGAAATTATGGAGTTTATGGCGTTTGTCGCAGAGCGCGGTTATGTCGCGATTGACTTCTACGACGGCAGTATCATGTGGGATAGCGTCAATAATCGAACGGTTATTTGCGACATTGATTTTTTTCAAAAATCGCCGTATGTCGGCAGAATGGGCTTATGGGGTTCCGCCCGGTTCATCTCACCGGAGGAGCGCACGGATGGCGCTATTATAGACGAGATAACAAACGTGTACACGCTCGGCGCGACCGCGTTTACGCTGTTTGCCGACAGCAGCCGCACTCGCGAGACTTGGCCGCTCTCTGACGCGCAGTACGCCGTTGTGAAAAAAACCGTCAGCGACAACCGCAACGAGCGGCAGCAGTCGATTCGACAATTGATTGATGAATGGAAGGCAATACAACGATAATTTTACACTTACCCTCGTATATTTCACAATTGCATATTACGCCTAAAATGGGATATAATGTAAGCAGATAAAGGATTCGCCGTTTGGCGGCCTGTTCCACTTCCTTTTATCGAAAGATAGGCGTAAATAAAACAGTAACCGCCAAGTCTTGAAGATTGGTGGTTACTGTTTCCAATTCATTCTAGGGAACAGCCGCCCGTCCAAAAGCGGCAATCCTTTATCTGTACTATATCGCTCGCCGTAATGAGTTGTCAATCCTTCCGCGCGCGCAAAAAATTGTGGGAAACCGCGCCGGAATCTGATATACTTTTTTATGAGGTGTGAACCGTGACAGATGTGAAAGCCATATGCCGATTGACCGCGTTTTCTTGTTTGGCTCATTTCGGACGGGGCTGCGTCGGTGTCGGCGCGGGCGGGGAGGACGGACGGTGAAGATTGCGGTAGCGGGGAAAGGCGGGGCGGGCAAGACGTTCGTAGCGGCAGGGTTTGCGCGGCTCTACGCGGGCATGGGCTATCAGGTCTACGCGGTCGACGCGGAGCCCGGCGGCAGCCTCGGCCCTGAGTTGGGTCTCTCCCGGCATGAAATCGACGCGGTCCGGCCGATCATGGTCATGCGCGAATTTATCGACGATCGGCGCGGGGACGGCGCGTTGTACCTCATGAACCCGAATGTCGGCGGCGCCGCGGACCAATTCAGCGCCGACGCGGGCGGCGTCCGGTTTTTGAAAATGGCGGACATAAAACCGGCCGGATCGTCATGCTACTGCGAGGAACACGGCTTTTTGCTGGCGCTGATGAACTCGCTCCTGCTCGGCGAACGCGACGTCGTGATCCTCGACATGGGCGCGGGCGTCGAACACTTGGCGCGCGGAACCTGCCGCGGGGCCGACCTCATGCTCGTCGTTACAGAGGCGACGCGCGCGGGCGTTGAGATGGCGCGCGCGATCCGGGCGCTGTCAGCCGGACTCGGCATCGGTCAAGTCCTCGTCGTCGCAAATAAAATCCACAGCGAAAAAGAAGAACTGTTCATCCGCGCCAATTTCCACAGAGTGGAGCTTTTGGGGCTTCTGCACGAATCGAAGGAGGCCGCGGACCGGGCGATCGGGATCGGCGGCAGAGGAAGCGCGGGCGACCCTTGGATGCCGGAGTTTGAGGCGCTGTATGAGAGACTCACCTCAAAGGAGGCCACATGAAAGCAGTCAAGATCGAAAAGCCGTGGGAAATCGCGGTCGCCGAGGCGAAAACGCCGGTCCCGGGGCCGGGAGACGCGCTGATCCGGACGCGCGCGGCGGGGATTTGCGGCAGTGACGTCGCCGCGTTTCGCGGCGCAAATAAGCTCGTGAGTTACCCGCGAATCATCGGGCATGAGCTCGCGGGCGAGGTCCTGTCGATCCCG
>JAITSR010000029.1 GCA_031287655.1 Clostridiales bacterium | reverse complement strand
CTCCGGCGGAGGCTATTCGAGCGGAGGCGGCGGCGCGATTGTGCCGGCGATCCCGGCGACGCCAAGGCCGACACCAACGGCGGCCGAGCTGCCGTCGGGGGAGGTACCGCTCACGCCATGGGTGAGTATGCCGCCGGGGGTAAGCGGCAAGACCGCGGCGATTGACGCGGGTATAACAAACTGGGTCAGTGTGGACGGATGCATTCTAAAGATACCCGCGGGGGCTGTGCCGCCGGGAACGGTCATCACACTTGAGCGCGAGCGGGAGCCGAAAAACCTTCCGTCTGGCTTGGGCAGCCCTGTGAGCGGTGTGTACAGCATCACGACGTCTTTGGCGCCCGCCGATTCAAACGGATTTATATCTCCCGGTGAAGTCCTGATCGTCTATGACGCGGAAAAGGTGCGAAATAAACACGACCTCGCAATCTATTATTACGATGAGATCAGACGTGAATGGGTATTCCTCGGCGGGGAGCTGAATCCCGAACGGCAAGCGGCGATTACGGCGTCCTATGGAGGCTTTGCGCGGGTCGCGGTGTTTGAAAACCCGCTGGTACGCACGTTTTTTGACGTGCCGCGCGATCATTGGGCTTACGCGTATATCCGGCGGCTCGCGGCGCTCGGGATCATCGACGGGTATGCCGGGGAGAACGGCATTTATACATATAACCCGAATGGGGACATCACACGCGCCGAGATCATAAAATTGATTGTCGCGACTCTCGGCCACCCGCTCGAACAAAACTTTGACGGCGCGCGCTTCGCGGATTGGGACAGCGTACCGGATTGGGCAAAGCCGTACATCGGCGCCGCGGTCAAGGCGGGAATCGTTTTAGGCTCGCGGGAGGGCGATCAGCTGCTGATTCTCGCGGACGACAGCGTCACGCGGCAGGAGATGGTCGCGATGGCGGTCCGCGCGCTCGGCATTGAGGTCCCGGCCGGTGAGAGCAACAGGGTTTCGGACTTTTACGAGACCGATGAATGGGCGCGCGACACGCTCGCGTTCGCGCTGAACAACGGCATGATCAACATAGACGGCGGCGTTTCCCGCCCGCACGCAAACGCCGCGCGCGCGGAATCGGCAATGGTTTTGTTTAAGCTATTGGAATACTTAATGAAATAGATAAAGCGGGCTGCGTCCATAAAAAAACCAATCGGCGCGGGGAACCGCGGTTCCCCGCGCCTCACGCCGGCGTTACCGGCGTTGCCGACGCGCCGCGCCCATCCGCGCGGCGCACGCGCATTTCAAATTCAATCTCGTCGCGAAGGGGGATCCCGTCGTCGCCGATCAGCGGTATCACGGGCTTCAGCTTTCGCGCGATGTCCAGCGCGCCGAGCCGGATTGCGCGGATCGTAAAGCCGCGCCGCTGATAGAAGCGTATCGCGCGCGTGTTGTCGTTGCTCGTTTGAACGACGAGTTTGTCTACGCCGCCGGACCTTGCGATTTCCCTGACTTTTTCGATCAGAGCGGAGGCGACGCCGATGTTCTGCGCGATGCTTTCGAGCACCATAATTTCGCACTCGCCGCCGTGGAACGCGTAAAGCAAGTACCCGAGAATGCCGCCGTCTTTGCCGACCACCGAAATCCCCGGCAGCGTCCTTGAATCCCACAGCCTGCCATTCACGGCCAGTTCCGGCGCGCCCCACGTTTCATTTAAGACGGGCTGGACCTTTTCGCGCAGGGCGTCGTCGATCACGCGGATTTCATACCCCTGCGGAACAATCGCTTTTAAGAAGAAGATGTTGCGCTCCGTTTCCCCAAAACCGATTTTCAGGTGGAACTGATAGCTGTCCGTGTTTTCGAGCAGACAGTCGCTCGCAAATTCCCGGCAGCCGTGCCGCCCCGCCCACCGCTCAATCATTTTGACAAGCTCGGCGGCGATGCCATTCAAGCGATACTCCGGCAGGACATATATCGCTTCAAGATAGCCTTTTAGCCCGTCGTTTGCGCCGTTGACATACTCGCGGCGAAGCGAGCCGTGCGAAACCCCGACGGGTCTGTCGCCGCTCTGCGCGAGAAAGAACGCCATTCCCGCGTCGGAGAGGTGCCGTTCGTTTTCCGCGAGCAGCTCGTCCCGCGGCGCGTTAAAGAGCATGCAGCATAAATCGGTTATCGCGCCGATGTCCGCCCGAGTGGCTTTGCGGTATGTGATCGATCCGTCCATATCCCAATCCTGCCTCCAATACATAAATTTTCGGCCAACCTTTTTTTGCAAGTATATCATCTTTTTGCGCGGGCGTGTATTTTTGTAATTGATCGGCTTACAAATCTTTTAATGCAGTTTTCATTTTTTCCATATCGCGCTTCAATCTTTGCGGACTATAGTTTATGATAATAGAGTGGTGACGGTTGGAGAGATATGGGAGCGGGAGGCGCGCGATGGCTTCATTGGAAATGGTGGATAAGCTGCGGGAGCGGGCAAACGTCACGTTTGACGAGGCGAAGGCGGCGCTCGACGCCGCGGACGGCGATATTTTGGAAGCCTTGATCTATCTTGAAAAGCAGGGCAAGGTTCCGCCGCCTCAAGGCGGGTTTTATTCGTCCGGCGCGAACGGGCGCGGGCGCGGTTATGGGGAAGGCTATGGCTACGGCTCCGCAGGCGGCGGCTTTGATGATTTTGACGGGAGTGGAGGCGAGCGCGGCAGGCGAGGGCGCAGGCGCCGGGCTCGGGGCCGTGACCGCGCCTACGACTATGACGACCACGAGGCGGGCCGCCGCGCGTCGGCCTTTTTCCAATCGGTCGCGCGTTTTTTGCGCAAGGCGTTCCACATCGGCAACACGACAATGTTTGAAGTGTCGCGGCATGATGAGGAGATCATCAAGGTGCCTCTCACGGTGATGGTCATCGCGATGATCATCGGATTTCACATTTTGCTGGTCCTGCTGCTCGCCGGGCTGTTTTTCGGCTACCGCTACAGGTTTTCGAGCGCGCATGTGGACGCGAACCCGATGAACTCCGTGCTGAACTCCGCCGCGGACGTCGCGGATTCTTTGAAAGAGAACTTTGGAAAGCACGGCGGCAATGAATGACAAAACGTCAAGGAACGGCGGAATAGGCTATGGGCGATCGTATTTTAGTTGTGGAAGATGAAGAAAAACTCTCGCGCTTTATCGAATTGGAGCTTTCCTACGAGGGGTATGAGGTCGAGAAGGCCGGGGACGGCCGCTCCGGACTCGCGATGGCCGAGGCGAAGCCTTTTGACCTGATCCTCTTGGACATCATGCTCCCGGAGTTGAACGGCCTTGAAGTTCTGCGCCGACTCCGGCGCTTTGCCGAAACGCCCGTGATCCTGCTGACGGCGCGCGACTCCGTAATGGACAAGGTGACGGGACTTGACAGCGGGGCGGATGATTACATCACAAAGCCTTTTGCGATCGAGGAACTGCTCGCGCGCATCCGCACGGCGCTGCGCAAAAAGAAGGCCGAGGGTTCCGGCGGCGCGACGCCCGGCGTCTTGCACATGGGGCGGCTCACGCTCGACGTGCCGCGCTACAGCGCGACGATGGATCAAACGCCGGTGGAGCTCACGAAACGCGAATTTGATCTGCTGAAAATCCTGATGGAGAACGCGGGCATTGTGCTCACGCGGGACATTTTACTCGAGCGCGTGTGGGGGTATAATTACCTCGGGGAGACAAATTCCGTCGACGTCTATATTCGGTTTCTGCGCGGAAAGATCGACGACGCGTTCGGCGTCAAATATATCCACACGGTCCGGGGCGTCGGCTATACGATGCGCGTCGAGGAGGAAGCCCGGTGACGAACGCGGACAAAACCACACATAAGAACACACAGACAGACACACAGACAAGAACATCCAGACATACATCTACACATGCTTCTACACATGATTCCACACAGAATCCCACACATGAATATACGCAAGCGCATAGAGCGACGAGCGGCAGAAAGTCCCTTGTGTGGCGAATCGCAACGCATCAAATCCTCGGGAATATCTCGCTGCTGCTCTTTTTCGATTTTCTGATTTTATTGGGCCTCGCAACTTATTTTATGCTGCGGATTTGCGCGGTGAGCCTTGTTCTCGCGTCCGGGGCCGTGACCGCGACCGCGGCTTCGGACGCGGGGACCGCGCCTGCCGTCGGCGAAGCGCCCGGTGTCTCCGGCGGCCGCGCTTATGTGCCGGACACGATGTTCGATGAGTATCAGGTGACGCGGAGTGCGGCCGCGCCCGCGGGACTGATCTTTTTCCGCCCCGCGGCGGCGCTGCTCGGCGTGCCGGAGGGCACGATATTCCGCCTCGAATTTCAGCCTTACAGCGGCATCGGCCTTTTAAATCAGTGGGCGCATGTGCGGACGACCGTAGCGCTCCCCGTGCGGGAAACCGGAGTCGTCGCGGCCGCGACGGGGGACGCCGTGGCGGCAGGGGCGGAAGCGTGGGCGGAGGCATGGGCGGGGACGGCGGCGATGACTGATGCGGCCGCGTTCGTTGAGGTCTCTTTTACACATGATACGATTTTCTTTTTATTTTTGCGCGGATTTTGCGTGCTTCTCGGGATTGAAATCATAACGGTCGTCCGGGGCGCTTTTCGGATTCACCGTTCGACGCGGCGCTTACTGCGCCCGATCATGGAACTGACGCGCGCGGCGCAGAGTATCGGCGTCGCGGCGGGAATCGGCGCGGACGCGGGTTTGCCCGTGAGCCCGGACCCGGGCGCCGTCGCCGGCATGGGCGCGGGCCGCGCGGACCGGGCCACCCGCCCGGAGCGCCGGAGCCACGCGGACGGCCCCGACGGCTCGGATCGTTCCGAGCCCGCGCTCAAGCTCTCGGGCGCGATCGATACGCTGAACACGATTACGGAGCAGCATCTCGACAAGCGCATCTTAATTGAGGACGAGCGCGTCGAGCTAAAAGGATTAGCGTCCGCGATCAACGGGATGCTTGACCGCCTCGACGCCGCGTACCACGCGCAGCTCCGTTTTGTTTCGGACGCCTCGCACGAGCTCCGCACGCCGATCTCGGTGATTCAGGGCTATGCGAACCTTTTGGATCGCTGGGGCAAAAACGACGGGCAGACGCTGCAAGAGTCGATCGACGCGATTAAAAACGAGGCAGAGAGCATGAAGGACCTCGTAGAGCAGCTCCTGTTCCTCGCGCGGGGGGACAACCACAGCATTGTACTTGCGCGCGACCCGGTGGATTTATCGCAGCTCGCGGAGGAAGTCGTCCGGGAGACGAAGATGATCGACGGGCAGCATGAATTTCGGGCCGACATCACACCGGGACTTGTCGTGCGGGGCGATGCACAGCTGTTAAAGCAGGCGCTGAGGATTTTTACCGACAACAGTATCAAGTATACGCCCGCGGGCGGGCAGATCACGATACGGACGGCGCGTTCGGATCGGAGGGCGGGCTATATCGACGTCTCCGTCAGCGACAGCGGGATCGGGATTCCGGAAGAAGCCCTTCCGCACGTCTTTGACCGCTTTTTCCGGGCGGACGAGTCGCGTGCGCGCAAGTCCGGAGGGACAGGGCTCGGGCTCGCGATCGCAAAGTGGATTATCGACAGCCATCAGGGCGTCGTAGAGGTCTTGAGCCGCAAGGACGCGGGCTCAAAGTTCACGATGTCGTATCCCGATTTTACGGCATCCGCCGCGCTGCCCGGCGCCGCCGCCCACAACCCCGCATCCGCCCCGCCCGCCGCCGTCTCCGCAAACTCCGCCGCGCAAACGGGTGGTAGCAGTAAAAACAATTGAATTTTTCGCTCGGCGGCTGTACAATAAGTATAAATGATTGACGTTTACTGATGGAGTGTGAGGAATGAATCATTATCATATCAATATCTTTTACAGCGACGACGACGATGGATATATAGCCGACATTCCGGATTTAGAGCATTGCAGTGCATTTGGCAAAACACCTCAGGAGGCACTTTCTGAAGCGCTTGCTGCGCAAGAGTTATGGATTGATGAAGCAAAAGCTTCGAACATCCCTGTTCCCGCTCCGCGATACCGTCCGGTTATTTATCAGGTTATATAAATTACTGGTGAGCTGAGAGTTCTCAAAGCCAAAACACGGTTCAACTGCCGATAACTTTTGATTATCGGAACCACGGACGGAGGGAGGAAAGATGAGTGACTTGTTGAAGAAGCGCGAGATGACCGAAGAGGACATCAAACTGCAATATATCACCCCTGCCATTGACGGCAAGTGGGACAAACACTCGCAAATAAAAATGGAATATTGCTTTACCGATGGGCGCGTTATCGTCCGTGGTAACACAGTGGCGCGCGGGATAAAGAAAAAAGCTGATTACATTCTCTACTATAAGCGTAATCTTCCCCTTGCCATTGTAGAAGCAAAGGACAACAATCACTCTGTCGGCGCAGGTATGCAGCAGGGCATTGAGTACGCCGATATTCTTGATATTCCGTTCGTGTTTAGTTCAAATGGAGACGCTTTTCTTGAACACGATATGAAGAACGGAACGGAGCGCGAAATCGCATTGTCGGACTTCCCTGCGCCCGATGAGCTTTGGGCGCGATATGTCGGTGAAAAGCAACTCACGGTCGAGCAAGAAAAACTAATTACCGAGCCATATTATTTTCAACTTGGTGAAAAGACGCCGCGCTATTATCAGCGCGTAGCGATTAACCGCACGATAGAAGCTGTCGCTCGCGGACAAAATCGTATTCTGCTCGTAATGGCTACGGGCACGGGAAAGACCTACACGGCTTTTCAGATAATCCATAGGTTGTGGAAATCGGGAACAAAGAAGAAAATTCTATTTCTTGCCGACCGCAACATTCTCGTAGACCAGACAATGCAACAGGATTTCAAGCCGTTTGAAAAGATCATGACGAAAATCAGCGGCAGGAAATTGGATAGTTCATTCGAGCTTTACCTCTCGCTCTATCAGCAACTCGCCGGGGACGAAAGCGAGGAACCGTTCCGCGAATTTCAGCCGAACTTTTTTGACCTTATCGTGATTGACGAATGTCATCGCGGAAGCGCGAAGGAGGAATCGCGTTGGCGTAAAATATTGGAGTATTTCAGCGGCGCGACGCAGATCGGAATGACCGCAACGCCGAAAGAAACAAAGGAAGTTTCAAACATCAATTATTTCGGAGAAGCTATTTATACATACAGCTTGAAGCAAGGTATAGACGACGGCTTTCTTGCACCCTACAAGGTTGTTCGGATAGGACTTGATAAAGACCTTGAAGGTTGGCGGCCGCCTGCGGGTAAGGTTGACATTTGCGGAAATGAGATTGAGGACAGAGAGTACAACGTCAAGGATTACGACCGCAACCTTGTAATTGACGACAGAACAAAAACTATAGCTAAGCGGATAACAAAGTTCTTACGCGGAACAAGCCGCTTTGATAAGACAATCATATTCTGTGTTGACATTGACCACGCGGATCGTATGCGGCAAGCCATTGTCAATGAGAACGCTGATTTTGTCGCTCAGAATCCCCGTTATGTTATGCGGATAACCGGAGATAACGACGAGGGCAAGCGACAGCTTGATAATTTTATAGCCGAAGAAACGCCGGAGGAAATCACGCGCAGCAGCCACCCGGTAATCGTTACAACGTCTAAACTTATGACAACCGGGGTTGACTGTAAGCTATGCAAACTCATTGTGCTTGATAACAACATCAACTCTATGACGGAGTTCAAGCAGATAATCGGACGCGGAACA
>JAITSR010000013.1 GCA_031287655.1 Clostridiales bacterium | reverse complement strand
GGAATTGGGGCCGCAAGAACCGGAGACGGAGACGGCGATAGAACCTGAGACAGACACGGATACGGCGATAGAGCCGGAAATAGCTGCGGAGATCGCAGAGCCGGAGCGGAAGATAGAGTCGGAGTCGCCGGAGCCGAAAGAGCCGGAACCGGACACGGCGATAGAACCTGCGGCGGACACGGACACGGTGATAGAGTCGGAAATAGCCGCGGAGATCGCAGAGCTGCCGGAAACAGAACAAGAGGTAGAGCCGGAGCCGCTGGAGCAGGAACAGGAAACGAAGATAGGGTCTGAGCTGCAGAAGCCCGAAGAACCGGAGGAAGAACCCGCAGAGCCGCAGGAGTCGGAGCAGAAACCCGAAGAAACCGGGGAGGCGTCGGCCGAACCTGCGGAATCGGCGCTTTTGGAGGGTGAATCCGACGGCGGCGAGGGCCCGCCCACAAAAAATTCAGAAAAAATATCGGATATTTCCCCGTCCGAGGGTGGAAATATGGTTGACAGCGCCCAAAATATTGATAAAATGGGTATGGTAGGCGAGTTGTGCCCGGACGGCGGCGAATCGGACGCGGACGAATTGGTCAAATTCGCGTTTCTACGCCTTCAGAGCGGCATGTTGGAAGAAGCCGCCGAATATTTTTATCAGGCGATTGAAAAGCGCCCCGGACGGGACTTGGAGTTTAAACTTGTCATCGAACTTTGCCAAATCTACCGGGCATTGGGAAGCGTGGAGCTGGCGCTGGATATTTTGGAAAATTACCGGGACAATTACCGGGATCAAATACCACGGCATGATTTAGACGCGATGGAGAGCTGTATTTTGGAGATGGCGGAGAGCCGATCCAGACCGCGGGAGACCGTCGCGCAGGATTCCGCGGATGTGATTCTTCGAGAGGACACGGAGGAAAGGTTATGAAAAAAACACAGGAAATAATTGGGCTTCCGATCATCAGCATATTCGACGGCACGGAAATCGGCACGGTGAAGAATCTTGTGATCAACGCGGACGACCGTTCGATCAGCTTTCTTGTTGTCGACAACGGGCTGCACTTGCTTGGGGCGAAGGTTATTTCAACGGACAGAATCCTCGGTATCGGCGAATACGCGGTGACGGTGGAGGATGAGAATGTCGTCTCGATGATCAGCAAGCTCCCCTCCGCGGTCGAGCTGCTTGAAAAGAACGTTCAGATCAAAGGTTCCAAGGTCTTGACAAAGAAAGGCCGGATGGCCGGGGAGATTACGGAGCTTTTTGTCGACGAGGAGGACCGGTGCCGGATCAAGGGAATGGAGTTTGTCCCGCTGAACAGCGGTCTATCAGACACGAACGCGAAGTTCCTTCCGGATAAATGCGTGATCACCTATGGGAAGCATCTCGTGATCGTCTTTGAGGCGTTTGACTCGATGCTGACCGATCTGGGGGACGGCGCCGCCGACGAACCCGTCGCCGCGCCGCAGCGGCAGGAGACGTTCCCGGCGCCTCCGGTGAGCCCGCCGGGCGCGCCGCAGCCGGCTGTGAGCGAGTCGGCGCCCGCTCCGGCATTTGCGCCCCCGCCGATACTTGAAGCGGCCGCGCCGTTTGTGTCGGCTGTGCCGATCGCGCAGGTATCGCCGATCGCGCAAGCGTCTCCGACCGTGCCGTTTGTGTCGGCGGCGCCGCCGAACGCGCCAATCGCGCAAGCCGCGCCTGTCGCGCCTGCCGCGGAATACGCGACGGAAACCGCGGCGGATGCGGGCGCGCGAACAGACGCTATGGCGGACGCGGTTGAGCCCGCCGCGGCGACGGCGACGATGACAACTGCCGCGGTTGAAATTGCGGAAACGATAACGGCCGCCGAACCCCCGGATTCCGATAAAACAGGCGACTCCGCCGACTCAGCCGCTTTTGGCGGCACAGACGGTCAGAGTTTTGCGGGTCAAAGCGGTGAAGCGTCCGCGGACGCGGCCGACGCGCCCAGTGAGAGCGCCGCCGACGCCGCCGCCGAATCGGCCGTATCCGATGAAACAGGCGGCGCCGTCGGCTCAGCCGCTCTCGACAAAACAGACGGCGAAGCCCTGACCGCCGGGGAGACCTTCGTGTTGAACGCGCAGACCGAGGATATAACCGCGCAGACCGGTGAACAAGATTCCGGGACGGGTCTCGCCGAAAGCGGGGCCGGGCAAACGGACGACGACGGGGAAGTGATCCTTGGCGCGGATCAAAAGGCCCTTGCCGCGGCCGGGGAGGTCGGAGGAATGGCGGGGGAGACAGGCGGCGAAGCCGAAGAAGCCGCCGACGACGAAGCCGATAGCGACATCGCCGCGGAAGCGGGTCTGTTTGACGAGCGGCAAAAGCAATATTTGCTCGGCCGCACGATCACAAAGACGATTCTGGACAACAGAGGGAACGTGCTTGTCGAGGAAGGCGCAAAGATCACGGAGGATGTGATCAACAGCGCGAAAGCGATCGGAAAGATGGTCCAGCTCGTCATGAATAACAGAGCCTGACAGGGGTAGGGATGAAGCGGCTCTTGCTGTTTTTCGGTTTTGTTTTTTTGCAGATCGCCCTCTCGCTGTCGCTTGGCTATTTTACGCTCGGCAATCGGCAGCCTGAGAACGCCGCGCCGCGCGGGGCCGTCTATCAAGGCGTCGACTATTCCGGGGCGGGGCTTATTGAGGCGCGGGACGCGATTGCCTCCGCGCAGCGCCAAAAGGCCGCGGAGGCGCGCGGATTTTTTTCATATCAGGGTACGGAGTTCACATTCCAAAATTCAGAGATCGGCCTTGCGCCGGACGAGGATCGCATCCTTGCGGCGCTCGACGGCAAGTCCGCGGCTTATTATCCCAGCCGCCTTTTTTCCGGCTTCCTGCGCGGCTACGGCGGGGAGCTTGCGCCCGCGATGAAAGCCGACGCCGAGGCTTTTCGTGGGAAGCTCCTGATGATGAAGCAGTTTATCGACCGGGGGCCAAAGGACGCGAACATCGAGCTGCGGCGCGGCGCGGCGGACTCGTCGTATTCGCTTTTTCTGAGACCTTCCGAGGAAGGTCTCTCGTTTGACGTGGACGGGCAGTTCGACCGAATCTTTGAAGATTATCTCGCGCACCCGTTTGAGCCGTATCTCTTGGACGGGGCGGACGGCGCGGATGCCGGAACGGGCGGCGTCGTCCCGATCGCGCCGCGCGTAACGTCGGAAATGCTTCTGGATATTCGGACCGTGCTCGGAGAAGCCGTGACCCCGCTGCCGGAGGGCTTTGACGCGGAACTCGCCGCGCGCGCCGCGTCCGCGGTCCACAAGGTCTGGATACCAAAAAACGGCTCCGCGGCGGGACCTTTTTCGCTGACGCGCTATCTCAAAGAGGCCGGGCTGCAAACGGAGAGACGTGCGGAGGAATACGATCTGCTCGCGACGACGCTGTTCCTCGCGGTCCTGCGCGCGGGCGTGGACGCGTCAAAGATCGAGCGCGAGGCGGCGCTCAACGCGGACGGTCTTGATTTTGTCTATTGTGACGTCGGGTTCGGTACGGCGCTCTTGGGGCAGGGCCCTTCTGAGACTGCGGACGGCGGCGAAAGCGCCGACGACGGAAGCTCCGGCGGCGGAAGCGGCGCGGCGGGCGATTTTCGGTTTACGAATACGTTGGACAGCAACCTTGTGATCTTTGCCTCGGCCGAGGGCGGCGCGCTGACGGTGACAGTCGCGGGGAGTCTGCCCGCACGCGGAAAACAGCCGCCGCTCAGCGTCTATTCGACGGTCGAGGGCGATCGTGTCAGACTCTATCAGGGCGGGGTCCGGTTTGAGGAATTGCGGACGCGCTGAACCGCCGCCGCGCTGTTTTTTTGAATTATTCGCCGCGAATTTGCCGGTTTGTTACTCGCCGGGCACGCTGCAGCACAAGTCCCGCAGGCGTTCGACGGCCTGTTCCTCGATCAGCAGTACGCCGTGCTCGTTCAGATAGCCCTCGAATGTCGCAGGGCTGTGTATCTTGGAGCCGAACTCGTTCAGGTTACATTCGAGCACGCGCTCGTCATGGATTTTGATGTGGTTCTTTGACAGCGTGAGGTAATACTGATTCGCGTGTTTGTACAGCGAACTGCTCCCGGCATAGACGTCGCAGATCAGGTCGGAGAGTGTGCAGACGTCGTCAAACGTCTTGAACGCGTAGACGAGGATATTTGAAAAAACATTTCCGGCCTTCTTTTTGACGCTGACCTCGGACTTTTTGTAACGGTTTTTGATATATTTGTGAATCGATTCAAAATCCATTTCCTCATCAATCTTCGTGATTGTGATGTCAAAGCTGTTGTCGAGGTTCGGAACGGGGTCGATGATGAGCTGGGTGCCGGAAAAGTCAAAGCCGAACTGGCTTGCGACTTGCTCCATCAAGTCGTTGAACAGCGAGATCGTCTGCGGGGAGTTGATGTCAATCGAGTTGATGTCGATATGCCGCTGTTCAAGGTCGTTCAGCGTTATCGTCACCCGAAAGATATTGTCTGTGATTTTTTCGATTTTCAAATTGTTCACCCGACCTATTTTTAGTGTTTATTCGGAAATCCGGCTGCCCTGCGTTGGCATAAACACGAATCGCGCGTTCCGACTCGAGGTTGCTTTTCTTGTTATTTACCTCAATCTTATCTGAGTGAAACAAAAAGTTCAAGCCGTTTGAACAAATCACTTGGAAATGATAAGATAAGGAAAAAGTTTTGCAATCGATCTGTTACAAATCCTAAATTTGAGAGGTCCGCCGTGAATTTTTTGAACTTTCTTGTCTCTACGCTTTTGCCGATTGCCGCGTCGGTTATTGTGATCGCGGCGATCCTTTTGGCGCTACGGAAAAAGAAGGCGCAGCCCCCGCCGGTCTCCGCCGAGACGAACGAGCTTTTGCGCGAGAGCAGGCAGAAGATCAGCCGACTCGGCTTTTTTGCCAACCGGTTTGAGGACGAGGCCGTTGCGGAGCGGATACGGAAGATCAGCCGCACCGCCGCGGAGATTCTGATGCTGCTCGGCAGGAAGCCCGCGATGGTCAGCGACGTGCGCTTTTTTTTGAGTTACTACCTCCCGGTGCTGACAAAACTGATCGAGGACTATGACGCGCTGGGCGGCAAGGGGGTGTCGGAGGGGGCCGTCGCGGAGACGAAGCGGAACCTCGAAGCCCTGATCGCGGATGTCGACGCCGCGTTTCAAAAGCAGCTCGACGCGATGGCGAGCGACAGCATCATCGACATCGACGCGGAGATCAAGGTGTTTTCGCGCTCGCTCCGGGAGGACGGCTTGATTGACGGCGGCGCGGACCTCAGCGAGGGCCTCGGGGCGGACGGCCGGGAAGGTGAGCGGGAGAAAGAAAGCGTGGGCGTGGGCGGGCGCGAAGGAGCTGCGGAAGCGGACGGCCGCGAGGGCGAGGCCGGAGAGGAAAGCCGCGGGCGCGAGAGGGAGGCGGCGCGGCATGAGTGACTGGCTGCTGTCTGTCCCGACGCTTTTTGGATTGGAGAGCCTTGCCGCGCGCGAGGTGCGCGACTTGGGGTATGCGACCGAGCGGGTCGAGGACGGGCGCGTTACGTTCCGCGGCGACGACATGGCGATCTGCCGCAGCAATCTGTGGCTGCGCGTCGGCGAGCGCGTGCAGATCAAGATGGGCGACTTTTCCGCCGTGACGTTTGACGAGCTCTTTGAGCGAACAAAGGCGCTGCCATGGCCTGCGCTGCTGCCCGCGGACGCGGCCTTCCCCGTGAACGGACACAGCCTCTCGTCGAAGCTGCACAGCGTGCCGGACTGTCAGGCGATCTTAAAAAAAGCGATCGTCGAGGCGATGAAACGCAAAGTCCGCGTCGAGCGCCTCCCCGAGACCGGAGCTCTCTACCGCGTCCACTTCAACCTGATCCGGGACAGGGTCACACTCTACGTCGACACCTCGGGCGAGGGACTGCACAAGCGCGGCTATCGCGCGGATTCGACGCTGGCGCCGATTCGGGAGACGCTTGCGGCCGCGCTGGTCAAGCTGTCCGGATGGCGGCCCGGAACGGGTCTTTGGGACCCGTTTTGCGGCTCAGGGACGCTTGTGATCGAGGCTGCGCTGATCGAGGCGAATCGCGCGCCGGGGCTTTTTCGGCGCTTTGCCGCCGAGGATTGGGGTCTTCCCGATAAAGCGCTCTGGGCGGCCGCGCGGGAAGAGGCGCGCAGTCTTGCGCGGGACTTGGCGCGGGGCGGCGGGGCAGATGGCCCGGCGGCGGGCAATGGGTCGGGCGAGAGCCGTATGCTCGTCGGCAGCGACCTTGAGCGCCGCGCGGTCACGATCGCCCGGCAGAACGCGAAAAAGGCCGGGGTATCGGAACTCGTGCGCTTCTTTCAGATGGACGCAAAGGACACGCGCCCGGATCACGAACGGTTCCGGGAGCTTGACATCGCGTTCCCGGAGCGCGGGAGCATTGTGGCGAACCCGCCGTATGGCGAGCGGCTCATAGAGGTCGAGGACGCGCGCGAGGCCTGCCGCGCGTGGGGGAAGGAGGCGCTCACCGCGTTTCGGCGGTGGGGTTGGTGTGTGATCAGCGCGCATGAGGATTTTGAGTCTCTGATCGGGCGGGGCGCTGCAAAGCGCCGAAAATTATATAACGGTATGCTCAAATGCACCGCGTTTATTTACAAACCGGAGCTTTTGGAACGGCAATAAACGGCACGAGTCAGCACAGCGCGGCGACGAGGGCGGACAGGTTTTTTCGCATAATGGAAAAATAGTCCTCTCCCGCCGCGAGTTCCGTCTCCCCGAGACTTTCAAGCGGGTTCAGCGCAAGCGTTCCCACACCCGCCGCGTCCGCGATCGCGCGCGCGACCTTGGGGTCCACAAGTTCCTCAAAGAAAATCACCCTGACGCCGCGCGTTTTCGCAAAGTCGATGATCTCCGCCATACGCCGGGGAGAGGGCTCGGAATCCGGCGAGAGCCCCTCGATCGCGGTCTGGGTCAGGCCGTAGGCCGTACACAGGTAGCCAAAGCTCTGATGCGCGACGATGATGTCGCGGCTTTTTGCGTCCGCGAGCGCGTGGCGAAATTCCCGGTCGAGCGCGTCGAGTTTGTCCGCGTATTCTGTGAAATTTGCCTCATAGTCGTTTTGATGGGCGGGGTCCGCGCGCGCGAACGCGTCTTTGATCGCGGACATCTGCGCCTTTGCGTTCATCGGGTCGAGCCAGACATGCGGGTCGCCCTCGCCGTCTTCATCGCCGCCGTCTCCGTTGATCGCCGCCGCGCCGCCGCTTTGCCCGTCGGTCGCGCTTTCACGCGGCGTGAGCGCGTCCGAGGTCGTCACAACAATCAAATTTTTGTTTTCAAGCGACTGCAAAACGGTTTTCGCCCAGTGCTCGATCCCGAGGCCGTTCAGAATCAGGATGTCCGCGCCCTCCAGCCGCGCGATGTCCGTGACGGAGGGCTCCCAGTCATGCGGTTCCATGCCCGGAGGCACAATATTGGTCACAGTCGCGTGTTGACCGCCGATCTTTTGCGCAAAGTCGTACATCGGGTAAAAACTTGCGCAGACCGAGAGGCGACCGCCGTCCGGGGGATCCGCCGCCGCGCCGTCCGGCGCCGTTCGACCGCCGCAGCCGACAAGGCCGAAGAGCGCGATCAGCAAGGGAAGGCTCAGCAAGAGAAGAATCGGCGAATGTGTACGCGTCCGCGCGCCTGCCCGAATCCGAGTCCGCGTCATAGCAGCTGGCTCACGATCAGACTGTGGTTTTCCGAGTCGTCGAGGTTGACCAGACCGTCGCTCGTCTGGATCACGGGGCGCGAGATCGAACGCGGGTTGATAAAGACGACGAGCCCCTCCTGTCCGTTGGACAGCAGCGCGCGGTCGCCGATGTAATAGCCCGCGAGGTTTTGCAGAAAGGAGACGACGATCGTCGGATCGAGGCTCCCGAACGCCAAATCCTCGAGTATCCGAAACACCTCGAACGGGCTCTCTTTTTTGTGGTAGACGCGGTTTGACGTCATCGCGTCATAGATGTCCGCGACCGCGCAGATTTTGCCGAACGGGTGAATCTTTTTTCCATGCAGGCCGAAGGGGTAACCGGTGCCATCCGTCTTTTCGTGGTGCTCGAGCGCGGCCAGCGCGGAGGTCGCGCGCACGTCGGCTACGCCCTCGAGCATCTGATACCCGTAGACCGGATGCTTTTTCATCTCGGCAAATTCAGCGGGCGTCAGGCGCGCGGGCTTGTTCAGAATCTCCGCCGGAACGCGGCACTTGCCGACGTCGTGCAGCAGCCCGGCCTCCAGCACCTCGTTGTACGACGTCTCGCTGTAATTGAGCCATTTGGCGATCAAAAGGCAAATAAAGGCGACGTTCAGGCAGTGCGAATAGGTATACTCGTCCGCATCGCGCACCTGATTCAGACAGGAGAGAATCCCGACGACGTCCTCCCGGCGTCTGAACATCGAACTTGAAATTTCGTCGATCGTAGAGATGTCCAGCGCCTTGCCGACGGTCAGATTATGCAGGACGTCCTTCATGTTATCCACATTTTGGCCGTACTCCCGCCGGACGGCTTCATAGGGATTGTCTTCGATCTCCTGATCGGTCCCGATGTAGACGCGGATCTTTTGGTAGTTCATATTTTTCAGTTTTTCAATGATATGCGTATCGAGGATCGTCCCGTTGTTTACGACGGTCGCCATGTAGTTGTTCGTGACCGTCTCCGCGATTCTCATCCCCGGCATACACTGGTCAAGCCAGATCGTCGTCGTTTTCATACCTCTATTGTACCATCATTTTTGCGCGCCGGACAATTCGTGCAGCATACCATACTTCAAATCCCACAGCGCCTGCGAAAGGTCGACAAAATATTTCTGCGGGTTCTCAAAACGCAGGACTTCCTCCCACAGACGGTCGACCTGTTCGGCGCAAAAGCCGCGGATGACGCCGAGAGGGGGGGATTCGTAGACACATTCGCCGCCCCGGAAGATCGGCGTCAGCAGGGGCTTTGCGTTAAAATCAGTGATCAGCTTGCGCTTCCAAGTGTTTTCCGGGTCGAAGATCAGGTAGGGCGCGCCCTCGTCGACCGACTCGCCGTCCAAGGTGATCACATCCGCGATCGCCTTGCCGGTCTTGTTCGCATACAGCCGCACAACCTGCTTGTTGCCGGGGCTTGTGATCTTTTCGGCGTTCTCGGAGACCTTCAGCTTAGGGATCACGCGCCCATCCTTGCCCTCGATACCGGCGAGCTTGTATACGCCGCCGAACACAGGCTCGGACCGTGACGTAATCAGCTTTTCGCCGACGCCGAACATGTCGATCCGCGCGCCCTGCGAGATGATGTCGCGGATAATGTATTCGTCGAGCGAGTTCGAGACGAGTATTTTGCAGTCCGAAAAGCCCGCGTCGTCGAGCATTTGCCGCGCGATTTTTGAGAGGTAGGTGATGTCCCCGCTGTCGATCCGGATCGCGACGGGCCGCCGCCCGTTCGGGACGAGCCGCTCCCGCATGACCTTGATCGCGTTCGGCACGCCGGAGCGGATCACGTTGTAGGTGTCGACGAGGAAAACGCAGCGATCCGGATAGAGGCGCGCGTAGACCTCGAACGCCTCGAGTTCCGTGTCGAAGGTCTGCACCCAGCTGTGCGCCATCGTGCCCGTCGCGGGGATGCCGAAGTCGCGCTCCGCCATCGTACACGCCGTGCTCGCGCAGCCGCCGATGTACGCCGCCCGCGCGCCCATCAACGCGCCGTGCCCGCCCTGCGCCCTGCGCGAGCCGAACTCCGAGACGGGCCGCCCCGCCGCCGCGCGGCAGATACGGTTCGCTTTTGTCGCGATCAGGCATTGGTGGTTGATCGTGAGAAGCATCATCGTCTCGATCAGCTGCGCCTGAATGATCGGGCCGCGCACTTTGATGATCGGCTCGTTCGGAAAGATCGGCATCCCCTCGGGGACCGCCCATACGTCGCAGGCGAACCGGAAGTGTTTGAGATAGTCCAAAAAGCCCTCGGAGAACACGGCCTTGCCCTTTAGGAAGGCGATGTCCTCGTCGTTGAACCGGAGCGCGTTCAGGTATTCGATCAGCTGCTCGACGCCCGCCATGATCGCGTATCCGCCGTCGTCCGGCACGCGCCGGAAAAACATGTCAAAATAGGCGATCCGGTCCGCGAAGCCCTGCTCAAAGTAACCGTTCGCCATTGTAAATTCATAAAAGTCCATCAGCATCGTCAGGTTGAACGCGCCGCCGCCGCTCCCGCAGCCGTCGGACTTGGAATTGTCGCCCGCCATAAAGATGACCCGCCGTTTCTAAGGTTTTGTTGCGCAAACCGCACTTTAAAGGGAATCAGACAGCGGCTATGTGTTCACAATACCACAATTTGTTTTGATTGGCAAGACGTGATAAAATAGCATGTATGCGTTATCGAAGGGTCAATTTCAAACGGCTTTTCCGCGCGGTTCTGAGTCTCGCGCTGATCGCCTGCTTTATCATCGCGGGGGTGTCCTCTTGCAGGCTTTTGACCGGCAGGACGTTGCGCGTCGGCTTATATGAGAGCAGCCGCCCGCTGACTTTTTTGGACGATAAAAAGGTTGCGTCCGGTTTTGAGGCGGACTTTGCGCGGATGCTCGCGGAAAAGCTCGGCAAAAAGCCGATGCTCCGGCTCCTTGCGCTCGAGGATATGGCCGCGGCGCTCGAGGACGGCGAGGTGGATTGCGTCGTCTCCGTGCGGGAGTTCGTCCACGCGGCGCTCGGCGGCGCGCCCGAGACG
>JAITSR010000070.1 GCA_031287655.1 Clostridiales bacterium | reverse complement strand
TTTCCCTGCGTGTTGTCCGCCGACTTTACCTCAATAGGGATGAGCCTGCCCTTCGCGTCCTGATAGATAAAATCAATCTCGGCGATGCCCTCGCTGTGCCATGTATATAAGACGTGTTTATTTGCGGTCAGCTGCTGGCACACATAATTTTCCGTCATACCGCCTTTGAACTCGAAGAGATCGGGGGACTCGTATAGGATATCCTCCGGAACGATATTCTTGTTCGAGCACAAAAGCCCCACGTCCGAGAAGAAAATCTTGAAGCTGTCTATGTTTTTATAGTCCTCAAGCGGCTTTTTGACCGCGTCGACGTTATAAACTCTCGACACAATGCCGGATAAAACCAGCCACTCAATCGCGTTTTCAAGCTCGCTCGCCCTGCCGCCCGTCTTTACCATTTTATATCGAAATCGCGTATTTTTCTTTGAAAGCTGCGCTGATATACCCGAATAGGTAAGCCGCGTCTTTTTAATTTCATTTTCCGTGTTATACTTGCTCATATCATTCAGATAACCGGACAAAATACTGCTTTGGACATCTCTTATAAGGTTAAAATCACGCGTGTCATTGTACGAGACGACGCAGGACGGCATACCGCCCACGATCAAGTACGCGCGGTAGTATTCGAGCAGTTCCTTGTGCAGCCATGAATCCATAGGCGCGTTGGTTTCAAAACACGCCCTGATTTTTGCGATCGAACCAGTCTCTCCGATGGAAATCAAAAACTCCTCAAAATCCATTGGATACAACGTTTTTGTGTCCACCTTGCCGACGGGAAACGAGTATTGGTCATGCGCCACCGCCACGCCGAGCAGACTGCCCGCGGCGATCACATGATAGTCATTGGCGTTCTCATGAAAATACTTGAGCGATGTGAGCGCGGGCGGGCACGCCTGAATTTCGTCGAGGAAAATCAAAGAGCGCCCCTTTGTAATCGATTGCTTTTTATTTTGAGCAAGGCGCGGAATCACTTTTTCCGGGTCTATGCCCGCTTCAAAAATAGCTCTTGCGTCCGGTTCGCGCTCAAAATTCACACAGACGATATTGTCATAATGGTTTCTGGCAAATTCCAATATGCTGTATGTCTTGCCGACCTGCCTCGCGCCTTGCAAAATCAACGGCTTTCGGTACGGGCCTTCCCGCCACGCCGCCAACTCCGCCGTTATTTTTCTGAACATGTCCTCGCCTCCACGGCCTTATTATGCCATATCGCAACATAAAAATCAACGACTTGATCATATAGTTTCACGTTTTTCTTAACGACTTCCGTTGAGGGAGGGTTCTGTTTTTGCGGTGTACATGACAAAATTGCAGAAGAACGCGGCATGTAGCACATAATATCACATATCATCAACGTTTCACTGCTCGTTTGCACGTTTGCACGTTTCAATGCAAAAAGCACGGCGCCCGCGCAGCAGCAGCGGGCGGGCAGCGGGCGGATATGGGTCAGCGGGCGGCGGGTCACTGCGGCGGCTCGCGCAGATAGGGCAGCGTCAGGATCACGACGGTGCCCGCGTTTTTCACGCTCTCGACGCGCACGCCATAGCCGGGGTCCTCGCCCGCGAGCAGCCGGATTTTACGGTTGATGTTCGCGAGTCCGATCGAATTTTGCTCGACGCGCTCTTTTGCGCGTTCGCGTTCCGCGTCCCCCGCGGCCCCTGCGTATTCGCGCCCCGCGCCCCCCGCGCGGTCGACCTCCCTGTCCATATTTTCGAGCATGGCGTTCAGCCGGTCCGCCGCGTCCTTTTCCATCCCGAGGCCGTTGTCCTCAACGTAAATGCGGTAGCGCCCGGCGTCCGCGCGCTCCCCGCGGATCGACACGAACCCCGGCCCCTCTTTTTGCTCGAGGCCGTGCGCGATCGCGTTTTCAACGACGGGCTGGAGGATCATTTTGACCATATAGCCCTGCAAAAGCTCCTCCGGAATACTGATCCCGACCTCAAACTTGCCGTCCGTCCGCAGGTTCATGATGCTGAGGTACTGCCGCGTAATATCCACTTCCTCCCGCACTTGAACGTAGGAGCCGCCTTTTACGGAATAGCGGAACAGCGCGATCATCGCGCTGACCATGCCCGCGAGCTCCGGCGCGCCCCGTTCGAGCGACATCGCGCGGAGCGCGGCGAGCGTGTTGTACAAAAAGTGGGGATTGATCTGGCTTTGGAGCGCCTTTAGCTGCATCTGGTTCAGTGCGAGCTCAAATTCCAGCAGGCGGCGCTGATTTTCGCTGTTTTCCCGGTTAAAGGCCGAGATCCGATCCAGCATGTGGTTGATCAGCGACGCGATCGACCCGAGCTCGTTGCGCGCAGCCACGGTGAGCCGCTGGTCCCCCGGCGCGTCCGCGATCCCGCCGAGCTCCCGCGTCATCTTTTGGATCGGCTGTGTGATGTCGCGGCGGATCACGAGCGCGAGTACAAAGATCACGAGAAAAAAGCTCGCCATTGCGGCGTAGGCGAACATCCGGTATTCAACGGTCTGCTGTTCGGAAATCTCGCCCTGATAATGGATTTCGAGCCGCCAACCCGTCTGCGGCAGCTCCGCCCAGAGTTTGTTCGGCAGCGCCCGGCTCGTCTCCGGGGAGCCGAAAATCCTGCTGCCGTCCGCCGCGTACAGCATGAAGCTGGCCTCTTTGAATTGCGCGGTGGAAATCCCTTCAAAAAAGAGCCGGAAGTTGCACAGGAGGATGCAGTGCCCGCTGTACGCCCCGGCGACCTGTTCGGCCACGGATGGGAAGATCGGCAGCACATAGGCGATGCGCGTGATGGGCAGGTCCTCACTCCTGTCTTCGAAAATCACGAATGTGCCGTTTACGTTGCGCAAATCTGCCGCGCTCATTTTTGAAAAAATTTCCCTGCGGACAAGATGGGAGACGGTCGAGCCGAACATATAGGACCTGCCGTCGTTGAGCCGGACGGCGAGTTCGATCGCGATTGAATTGGCCGAAGTGATGAACTGGTTCGCGGCGCTCGCGTTCCGGTACTCCCGCACGCGGAGGTTGATGTCGTCCTGCGTCAGCAGCCGCTGGACTCCGGAGCTGTAGGCAAAGCTCTGGGTGATTCTGACGGTGTCCGTCGTCACGGACTGTATACCGGACGAGACTTGTTCGAGCAGCGTTTTGGCATACGCGGTTGTGCGCTCGCGCGAAATCGCGTCGTTGCGGATCAACATCGCGGCGCCGAGCAGCAAGATCAGCGCCAGAGAGGCTATTTGCAAGAGGTACAGCCGGATTCGGATCATAATTTCTATTCTTCCACAAATTCGACCGAGTTGTTTTTGGCGCGATAACCGCGCGGGGAGTCCCCCATCGCGGCGGTGAAGATTCGCGTGAAATATTGCGTATTGTCATAGCCGACGCGTATGGCGATCTCCCCGATCCGCAGCCTGCTGTGCGAAAGAAGATAACACGCGGTTTTCATTCGGATGTCCCGGACATACTGCGAATAGGTCTTGCCCGTGTGGAGCTTGAACAGATGCCCGCAGTAATTCGGGTTCATATAATAGGCCTCGGCGACCTTTTCCAAGGAGAGTTTTTCAAAAGCGTGGCCGCGGACATGGCGCAGGAGCCTCGAAAAGCTGTCCCCCGCCGACTCCTCCGGGTCGATCTCCACAAAAGGCGGCAACTCGCCTCTTTGCTTGAGCGCGGACCGCAATCTGCCGAGCAGATCCGCGGCCTCCCTCTCCTCAACGGGCTTTAAGCAGTAGTCAAAGACGCTGAGACGGACTGCGGTGCGCGCGTACTCGAACTCGGAGTGTCCCGTGATTAAAACGAACAGGAGCCGCGGGGATTTTTCACGCAGCAGGGGGATCAGGTCGAGCCCCGAGAGCACAGGCATCCGAATGTCCAAGAACGCGACATCCGGCTTTTCCTCCGCGACAAGCTCAATCGCCTGCATTGCCTGCGTCGTCTGTCCTACGACCTCAAACTCATATTGTCCCCACGGGAAGCTGTGAACCACGTCCGACAGCACCCAGCGCTCATCATCGACAAGAATAACTCGGTACATATCATCTCTTATATAATCTGAACAACATTTGTTGTTATTGTTGTAATAATTATAGCATTTCATGAAGAAATATCCCAGTCGTAAATGAAGAAAAAGTTGCACAAATCACAGAATAATTGATACGCAAGTCCTTTAGAGTATATTTTGAGGAAACAGGAAAAGCGGTCGGAACTGTTGATCCCCGTTTCCGACCGCATCCCCTTTTTCCTCATCGTTTCATGTGTCGTTTACCGCTTTTGCGCTCACAGATCGATCACGACTTTGCCGGTCTTGCCGGTGTCGAACAGGCGCATGGCTTCCTCGATTTTTTCAAACGGGAATCGGTGCGTGATCATCTTTTCAAGGTCGATCTTCTTTGCGCGGATAAAGTCGATGATCTCATAGTGGTACTGGCGCGGCATGATCGACGAGCCGTAGAGCGTCAGCTCCTTACCGATGAGACCATAGAGCATTGGCGCGCTGTCGGCCTTTGCGGACATCGGGCCGTTAAAGCCCACCATGCAGATTTTGCCTTGCACGGCGCAGACGTTGATCGCGTCTTTTTGCGCGACCATGCTGCCGGACGACTCGTAGACGAGGTCCGGACCGCGCCCGCCCGTGAGTTTTTTGAGCGTTTCGGCCGTGTTTTCATTTTTGAAGTCGATCACTTCGTCCGCGCCGAGCTTTTTTGCGAGTTCGAGCCGCTCCGGGATCCCGTCGATCCCGATTACACGCGCCCCGGCGGCGTGCGCATATTGGACGCCGCACAGACCGACCGGCCCCAGCCCGAACACGGCGACCGTATTCATGCCGCTCGGCTGGAGCTTTTTCATCGCGGAAAATGACGTTCCGGCAAAGCAGCCGATGAACGCGCCGACCGCGAACGAGATGTCGTCCGGAAGGGGCAGGCAGTTCGCCTCTTTTACGATGATTTTGTCGGCGTCAGTCCCATGCTCAATACCCGCAAGCGCCCGCCTGTCCTCGGTGCAGAACTGCGCGTAGCCCGCCATGCAGTATTTGCATTTCCCGCAGGAAACGACATGGTAGAGCGCGACGCGGTCGCCGGGCTTTACGAGCGTTACGCCCACGCCGACCTCGGAGACGATGCCCGCGCCCTCATGCCCCATGATGATTTCATGGTTCAGGTTCGGATTGTGCAGATTGTGCAGATCCGAGCCGCACAGGCTCGTACACTTGATGTCCACGACGACCTGCCCCGCACCCGGCTTGGGATCGGGGAACTGCCTGATTTCCATTTTCTCCACACCCGTAAAAACAAGGCCCCTCATGCTAAAACCCTCCTATAAATAGATTCGTTTTCATAATCCGCGGCGCCCCCCGCAGGAGGCGGCCGCAGGCTATGCCATGGATGAGTATATCATAATAAAGTACGTCTATGCTTATGATCATTCCGTCTTTTCGCCTTATTCCTGCATGTGCCGGACCAAGTCCTCATAGCTCGACGGGATATAGGGCAGGCTGTTCAGGTCGTCGAGCACGAGCTGGACTTTGGGCATCATCGAGTCGGTCCAGGCCTTCCACTCCCCTTCGATCTTATCCTGTGTCGAATTGACGAGCAGGTCGATCGCCTTTGCCTTGACCTCGGCGACAAACATCCCGAGCGCGTCCTTGTTTGGGGTCGAGCTGTAGAGCATGTTGTAGTCGACTTTGCCGATGTGCGCGTTCGCCCAGTCCCATTTCCACGCCGCGTCCCCGTCGATGCGGTCCTCCTCCGGCGTCGTCACCTTTGTAAAGGCGTATTCCGCGTCGGTCAGCATCGGCCGCCCGTAGAACCCGCGCGCCTGGCTGTAAGGGTCGACATATTTGCCGTTTTTGATCTCCCAAAGGCTCTCGACCGAGCCGTCGGCGTTCAGTGTATAGTCCTCGCCCTCAATGCCGTACTGACGGAAGCGCATCCCCTCGTCGGTCAAGAGCCAGTTCCACATATCCAAGAAACGCTCCTGCACCTCCGGCGACGCGTTCGCGCTGATGGAGTTCGCGCCCCAATACGCGGGGGACTGCTTTTGCCAGTAAAAACTGTCGTCGACCGGCGATGCGACTTTCGCGATCTTGTACATCATCGCCCGGTCTCCGTCCGGAAACGCCTCAATCATACGGTCACGCGCCGAGGTCAGGTTTCCGATCGTCGCGTGCGAGCCCACGCCCACCATCTGGCCCGCGTAGTAGAGGTCGATGTACATCGTGGAATTGCTGTCCACAACGTTGTCCTGCCAGAGAATCCCGTCGTCATAGAGCCCTTTTGCGACTTTTAAGCCGGAGATATACTCCGGGAGCGTCGGATACCACACATACTTGCCGTCCACCTCAATAAAGAACGGCTCCTCAAAACCCCATTCGTAGGTGTTCGTCTGATAGATGCCGTACATGTCCGGGAAATACCACTGCGGCCCGCTGAGGCCGAACGTCTTGCCGGGGCCGTTCCCGCCCGGATCCTGCTCGATACACGCCTTTACCATCGCCATGAACTCGTCCCATGTGTAGATGTCGTTTTCTTTGCGCATCCCGAGCTTTTCGGCCCAGTCCGCGCGGTAGACGATGCCCATGCAGACCGTAAAGTCCTCGGAAGCCATGTCGCGCATCGCGGCGAGCGCATAGACATCCCCGTCGCGCGTGAACAGCTCGTCCGCGACCATCGCGTCAAACTGCTTTTGGATCTCCGGCCATTTACCCAAATCCCCCGGGATCGGGGCAAAGAGGCCGCTGTCGACCCAAGTACACCATTCAGAATAGAGGTTTTCGTTCAAGTCCATCCAGAGGACGTCCGGCAGGTCGCCGGAGGCCGCCCAAAGGCGCGCTTTTTCATGACGTTCGCCAAACTGCATCGGAATGAAGTCAAAGTCGACCTGAAATTTCTCCGAAAAGTAGTCGTAGAGCTTGTTGTCGACCTGCTTGTCCGCGTCCGTGATATTGTGCGAGAGCCGGATGCGGGTCGAATACGCGGGCGTCGCGGCCGCCTCGCCGGAGCTGCCCGCGGCGGTCGTTTGAGTCGCCGCCGCCGTTGTCGCCGCCTCCGCTCCGGCCGCGGCGGCGGTCGTCTCGGCCCCGGCTGCGGCTGCGGCGGTCGTCACAGCCGCCGTCGTGGCTTGCGCGGTCGTCGCGTTCTGATTGGACGAGGAGCAGGCCGTCAGCAGCAAAGACAGCGTAAGCCCCAATGCCAGCGCGAGCGCGAGCCCCTTGGAAATCCTAATATTCCCGATTTTCCTGGTTTTCATGACTTTCATAGCAGTTTTCCTTTCCACTCTGTTTTTTATTCGGCTTTTCATTCCGCTTTCCATTTTTATGACCATTCCTTTCTGCTGCCGGACCCTCACCCCCCTCACCCACTCACCCCTTCACCGCGCCGATCGCGAGCCCCTGTACAAAGTATTTTTGCAGGAATGGATATACGCACATGATCGGCGTCATCGTAACGACGACGCTCGCCATCTTCACGCCGTCCGAAAAAGGCACGATCCCCGCCTCCTGCAAGTTCGAGGACATCGCCTCCGACGTCGCGGACTGGATGATGCCGCGGAGCACGAGCTGGAGCGGCTGTTTGAACGCGTCTTTGATAAAGAGCATCCCGTTCCACCACTCGTTCCAGCGCTCAATGCCGTAATAGAGCGCGAAGGTGACGACGATCGGGAGCGCGAGCGGCAAAATGATCAAAAACAGAATCACAAACTCCGAGGCGCCGTCGAGCCGCGCAGACTCCTGCAGTTCCTCCGGGAGGGCCGCGAAATACTGCCGCATGACGGTCATATACGTGATCGAAACGCCCGTCGGCAGAATCATTGAGAAAATGGAGTTCATCAGATGCAAATCCTTGACGAGCAGATAATAAGGGATCAGACCGCCGCTGAAGAACATCGTAAACAGGATCAGATAGAGGATCACCTTTTTGCCGGGAAATTCCCGGTTAAAGCAATAGGCCATCAGCACGGTCAGGAGCATGTTGTAGGCGACGCCGACAACCGTGATCAGCGTTGTGACGCCAAAGCCCGTAAAGATCACCTTCGACTGAAAGACGATGTAGTAAGAATCCAGCGTCAGCGCCTTCGGAAGGAACATGAAGGGGGTCTTGATGTATACGGATTCCGGTGTGAACGAAACGAGGATCGAATTGTAAAAAGGGTAGAGGATCGCGATCGAGAACAGCAGCATGACCGTCAGATTCAGATAGTCAAACCAGTTGTTCTTTCGCAGTTTACCCACGGACGACGAGACGTTCGGCGGCGATTTTACCGCTTTTGACGATGCCTGCATAAATCCTCACTCCTTTTTACACGATTCCCGTGC
>JAITSR010000405.1 GCA_031287655.1 Clostridiales bacterium | reverse complement strand
TTGACAACCTCATATTTTTCCGTATGTCCACAGGCAGTGTTATTTGCCCTTTGGACATAACTTTTGCTGTGTTGAAAATCATAATAGCACCTCCATTTGCGCATCTCACTCGTCGAATGTGACCGCGACCTTGCCGCACTGCCCTCCGGCCATCAGGCTGTAGGCGTCGTCCGCCTTTTCGAGCGGGAAGCGGTGCGTCACGAGTTCCTCGGGGTGGATATTCCAACGGACGAGCTTATCAACAAGCTCCTCCATGCGCCAGATGCTCGTGACCCACGAGCCGTAAATGCTCTTTTGCGCGTGGATAATATCCGGGCTCGGGTTGAACTCGACGCTCCCGCCTTCGCCGACAAACGCGATCTTGCCCCATTTTGCCGCCGCCCGGATCGCGAGCTGCCGCCCGTCCGTATGCCCAGAGCAGTCGATCGCGCGCTCGACGCCGCGCCCGCCCGTCAGCCGCATGATCTCCGCGAGCGTGTCGTCCTCCGGCCCGAACACCTTGTCGCAGAGCTTTTTTTCAACCGCGAGGTCCCGGCGGTACGCGCTGATGTCCATGCCGTAGAGCTTGTCCGCGCCCATCGCCCGCGCGAGCATCAGAGTCGCGAGCCCGACCGGCCCGAGTCCCGTCACGAGCACCGCGTCCGTGCCGGAGACGCCGATTTTGATCAGACCCTCATAGACCGTCCCAAAGCCGCACGCGACCTGAGCGCCGTCCACATAGGTCAGGCTGTCGGGCAGCGGCACGAGGTCTTTTTCGTCGGCCAGAAGGTATGGCGCCATGCCGCCGTCGCGCTGCCAGCCGTATGCCGCGCGGTGCTCGCTCGTGCAGGAGATCATGTAGCCCTGCCGGCAGTCCATGCAGACGCCGCAGCCGGAGATGTGGTAGACGACGACGCGGTCGCCCTCGCGGAACCGCTTCGTGCCGGGGCCGCACTTGACGATCTGCCCCGCGGGCTCATGCCCGGCGATTTTGTCTTGATACGCCTCCGGCCCCTTGCCGAGATGCTCCCGGTAGATCGCGCGGATGTCACTGCCGCAGATCGTGGAGGCTTTCGTCCGCACGAGCACCTGCCCATGCCCCGGTTCCGGCACCGGGACATCCTTGAAAACGACCGTGCTGTCTCCCGGCAAATACGCCGCCTTCATCGTGGCGGGAATTGCCGAAATTGCGCGCGCCTCGTGTCCGGCGGGGGCCGCGCTCGCTGTGTTTTGCGCCGCGTGTATCGTGTTTTGAGCCATGTGTTGTGTACGCTCCTTTTTGGCGAATGATATACAAAACGGCGGCGAGAGGTCTCGACGCCGTAGTGAAACGATGGAACGCTTACCTGAAAAAGACAGTACAAAATACAGAGTATCGTTGCTCACGCAACAACTATGAATATAGAGTATGTCAAAATCGACGACATGTCAAGGATTCTTGCGAAAAAAGGTGAATTTTAAAACCGGCGCGCGGCGGACGGGCCGGACGGCTGTTGGGGGGCGCGGAGCGGCTTTGCGACCCTCCGGCTTTTTCGATATGATTCTATTCCGGTTCAAAAAAATTTGCTGGAGGCGCGCGAATGGCGGAGCAGATCAGGCTTACCGATATTCAAAAGCACTTTACGGTCTATGAGCGCCCGGACGGGAAATGGGCGCTGCTGCGCGCCGCGTTTTCGCGCAAGGCCCGGCGGGTTCAGGCGCTCGACGGGGTCAGCTTCCGGATCGGCGAGGGCGAGATTGTCGGCTGCATCGGGCCGAACGGGGCGGGCAAATCCACGACTGTGAAAGTCATGAGCGGGATTTTGACGCCGGACGCGGGCGAGTGTCTGATCTTGGGCCGGACGCCTTGGAAGGAGCGCATCGCGCACGTCTCGCAGATCGGCGTCGTGTTCGGCCAGCGCAGTCAGCTCTGGTGGGACGTTTCGGTCGCGGACTCGTTCGCGCTGCTAAAGGACGTCTACGCGATCCCGGACGGGCAATTCGCGCGGCGCTCCGCGGAGCTGATCGAGACGTTGGACATCGGCGGGCTCCTGAAAACCCCGGCGCGGCAGCTCTCGCTCGGGCAGCGGATGCGTTGTGAGCTTGCGGCGGCGCTGCTCCACAGCCCGAAAATCCTGTTCCTCGACGAGCCGACGATCGGCCTTGACGCGGTCGCAAAGCTCACGCTCCGCGCCTTCCTAAAAGAGGAAAACCGCAGGTCCGGCGTGACGATGCTGCTCACGACGCACGATATGGACGACATTGAGGCGCTCTGCCGACGGGTCATAGTGATCGGGCGCGGGCGGCTGCTGTACGACGGCGCGATCGCGGGGCTGCGCGGGAAGTACGCCGCGCGCGAAGGGCAGGACATCGACGAGATCATCGCCGCGATGTACCGCGACATGGCGCTTGAGTCGTGAACGTACTTTGAACTGCGTAAATCTTCATAACCATTCTGGTAAGGGGAAGAAAAATAGATGGGGAAGGGAAAGGGAATGGGCGTCGCAATGGACCGCACGCGAAAGTTTTCACTGTTTGTCTGCTCGGCGCGCGCCTGCATCGGGCTGTTTCGGATCCGCTCGATCGAATCGCTGCAATACCGCGCGGCGGCGCTTTCGAGCGGGAGCATCAGCGTGTTCTGGGCGCTGATCGAAATTACGGTCTACACCGTGTTTTACCGCTACGCGGCCCACCGCGAGGCCGCGACGCTGACGCTCGCGCAGATGGTCTCGTACATCTGGCTCGGGCAGACGCTGGTCCCGCTGCACCCGCTGAGCATCGACGACGAGCTTTTGGCGAAAATCAACAGCGGCGACGTCGGCGTGGAGCTGTGCCGCCCGCTCGACCTCTACTTTCACTGGTTCGCGAAAAGCGCGGCCGGGCGCGTCGGGCGGTTTTGGTGGAGGGCGCTGATCACGCTCGGCATCGGGCTTTTGATGCCGGGGCCGCTGCGCCTTGGCGCGCCCGTGTCCGCCGCGGGGCTTATAATGTTCCTCGTCTCGGTCGCGAGTACGTTCCTGCTGAGCGCGGCCTACGGTATGCTCGTGACCGCCGTGCGCCTCGGCATTACATGGGGCGACGGGCCGACCTACATGATGATGCTCGTCGGCGGCGTGCTGTCCGGCGGCTATCTCCCGCTTCCGCTCTGGCCGGACTTCATGCAGGGCTTTTTGTATGTCCAGCCGTTTGCGGGCTATCTGGATTTGCCCGTGCGGTTCTACGTCGGCGCGATTCCGCCGGGGCGCGCGGCGGCGACGATCGCGCTGCAGCTCGGCTGGACGCTGCTGTTTGTCTGCGCGGGGCGGCTCGTGATGCGCGGGCGGCTGCGCGGCGTCATAATCCAAGGGGGATAGCGGAAGCGGATAGTAGAAGGAAATAGCGGAAGCGGATCGCGGAGGAAGATCGCGGAGGGGGTGGCTTATGAAATCAGCTGTTTGGCGCGACGCGCGCGTCTACTTAAAATATATCCGGATGCACTTTTTGTCGGGGCTCGAATACAAAGGCTGGTGGATGATGGCGCTCCAAGTGCTCCTTGTGTGCGTCGCCGACTTCTTGCCGTCTTTTCTGATCTTTGCCCGCATGGGCGACATCGGGGCGTGGACATGGGAGCGCATCCTCCTGATCTACGCGCTCGCCGTGGCGTCCTTCGGGCTCGCGGAGAGCTTTTGCCGCGGCTTTGACTACTTTCCGTGGCACATGCTGCGCTCCGGCAATTTCGATCGGCTGCTGCTGCGTCCGCGCTCGCTCGCGGTGCAGGTCGCGGGCTCGTTTTTCCACATTCACAGACTCGCGCGCGCCGCGATCGGGATTTTTGCGGCGGTCTGGGCGCTGAGCCGCCTCGGCGTCCCCGCGACGGCCTTCTCTGTGGGCGTGATCGGGCTTGCCCTGCTTGGCGGCACACTCGTGTACAGCGGCGTGTTCGTGCTCTGCTCCGGCATCGCTTTTTTTACGATCAAGGCGCTCGACTGGATTTACATTCTGACGAACGCGAGCTATCAGGTGACGCGCATCCCGATCGACTACATGCCGGGCCTCTTTCGCCGCGCGTTCACATTCCTCATGCCGATGCTCGTGATCAGCTACTACCCGGCGGCGGTCGTCTGCGGCTGGGGCGAGCCGGTCGCGGCGGGCTTTCTCGCGCTCCCGGCGGGCGCGGCCTTCCTCGGGCTCTCGCTCCTTGTGTGGAAGCTCGGCGTGCGTCACTATCAGAGCACGGGCAGCTAGCCGACAACAAAGCGGCGGCGATGCGGCGACATACATGACACAACAGCTGATTGGGTGTATACTAATCATACAATTAGTAATTCCGAGGTGCTTTTATGTTTGTCGGTCGTTTAACGGAGCTGAACGCTCTCAATAAAGCATACAAGCGCGACGGCTTTCAATTCGCCGTCGTCTACGGGCGCCGCCGCGTGGGCAAGACCGCGCTTGTCAATGAGTTCATTCGCAATAAGCGCGCTGTCTATTTTTCCGCCGTCGAGTCGACCATAGAGAGCAATATTGCGCAGCTCTCGGAGCAAATTCTAAGCGTTCTCACGCCGAGCGCCCCCCGCAATCCGTTTGCGACATTCGGCGATGCCGTACAATTTTGTTTTGAGCAGGCGCGGAACAGGCGCATCGTTGTCGTCATAGACGAATACCCTTATCTTGCGGAGAGTGACCGCTCCGTATCGTCCGTGTTACAGAACGCCATCGATAAATGGCAGGGCAAAAGCCAACTGTTTCTGATCCTCTGCGGGTCGTCGATGTCTTTTATGGAAAATCAAGTGATGGGTTATAAGTCGCCGCTTTATGGGCGGCGAACGTCGCAGCTCAAAGTTCTGCCGTTTGATTATTTCGACAGCGCGAAAATGTACCCGACGTTCGGCGACGAGGATAAAATCGCGCTCTACGCAATAACGGGCGGTGTGCCGGAGTACGCTTCGCGTCTTGACGCCTCGCTTTCGGTGCGCGACAATCTGCTCGATTTGCTGTTCGACCAATCCGGGAGGTTGTTTGAAGAACCGTCAAATCTTCTAAAGCAGGAGTTAAAAAGCCCGCAGACGTACAACGCGATCATCGCGGCAATCGCGTCGGGGCATACGCGCCTTGGCGAAATCGCGACGGCGGCAAATATCGAAACGAGCCAATGCAGTAATATGTTAAAAATACTCATTTCATTGGGGCTTGTCAAAAAAGAATTGCCCGCCGTCAATCCGAACGCGCGCAAAAGCATTTATGTCCTTGCCGACCAGATGTTCCGCTTTTGGTATCGCTTTGTGCTCCCGAACAAGAGCCGCATCCTCGCGGGAGTCGGCGATACCGTTTGTGACGAGGTCCTGTCGGAGCATTTGAGCGCGTTTCTCGGCTATACGTTTGAGGAATGTGCGAAACAGTATATGTGGCGCGTGCTGCGCTCAAAATCAAGCCCCGTAAATTTCCGTGAGGTCGGGCGCTGGTGGGGCGGCAGCCGCGTCGAACGCCGCGAAGAAGAAATTGATTTCGTCGCTTGGAACGACGCCTCCGCGATATTCGGCGAGTGCAAGTGGCGCAACGCGCCGACAGGCGTCGACGTGCTCGACGGGCTTATTTACCGTTCAGAAAACTTTGAGCAATTTGACGAAAAGCACTTTTGGCTGTTTTCCAAGTCGGGCTATACGGACGCGCTCAAAGACAGAGCGGCAGCGCTCCGCAATGTGCACCTTGTGGAGCTGCCCGATATGTTTGAATGACGCCAATCTCTTGGCCATCCCGCCCTGAGTGACGCGCTTATTTTGCGCAATGAGCGCTATACTTCGCTTTCTA
>JAITSR010000397.1 GCA_031287655.1 Clostridiales bacterium | reverse complement strand
TCGGTCTCAAGGGCGCGGACCGCACGAAGGTCTATAGCCCCTCAGCCGAAAAGGCCCCGCGTCCCGGCGGCGCATCCGACTTGCAAGCGCACATCGCGCGGAGCCTTTTTTTGCGCTCCTTCAAATGCCCGGTCTGCGGCGCGGAGACCAAAGTTCCGGCGATCAGGTCCTCCAGCGTCCGGCTGCTGCGCAAGGACTCGGATTTTATGCCCTATTACAAGGACCCGAACCCGCTTTACTACTTCGTCGAATTTTGCCGAATGTGCGGCTTTGCGACGCTGCCCGCAAACATCAAAAATCTGACGGACAGGCAGAAGCGCCAGATTCGTGAAAAAATCTCGGCCTCGTGGAAATTTGAGAAGGAGTACCCAAGCTATTACACGCCGGAGGTCGCGATCGAAATCCACAAACTCGGACTTTACAACGCGGTCGTCTCGAACGAAAAGGAGAGCCTGCGGGCGATCCTCAGTCTGCACATCGGCTGGCTCTATCGGATACTCGGGAACGCCGAAAATGAAAAAATATTTCTCGCGACGGCGCGGGAAGGCTTTGAGCGCGCGTATGAAAACGAGTCGGGACCCGTCGGCGGGCTCGACAAGAGCAGTCAGCAATACTTGATCGGCGAGCTCCTGCGCCGGACGGGAAACCTGTTCGGCGCGCTCAAATGGTACAAGATGGTCCTGCTCGACCGAACCGCGCGGCGCGCCGTCAAAGAGATGGCGCGCGACCAAAAGGACCAGATCATGGCGCTCTACGAGTCGAGCAAGCGCCCGGCGGCGGAGTAAATCCAACGCCGCGGAGCGGCCGCCGCCGCCGATGCCGGCCGATAAAATCTCAATTCATGTTTTTCTGCGCGTAACGCGCGACCATATACTTTGCCTTTTCCTCGTCGATCGTTGTGAGCGCCCCGTTTTCCATCAGCACCTTGCCGTCCACAATCACGGTTTCAACGTCCGACGCGCGCGCCGCGTACACGAGCGCCGACAGATGGTCGTAGATCGGCGTCAGATGCGGCTTGTCGAGCGACAGAATCGCAAGGTCCGCTTTTTTCCCGGGCTCGATCCCGCCCGTCTCCGAAAAACCGAGCGCCTCGGCCCCGTTCCGCGTCGCCATCCGAAAGGCCTCCGCCGCCGTGACCGCGGTCGGCTCGCCGCTTATGCCCTTGTGCAAAAGCGCCGCGAGCCGCATTTCCCGAAACAGGTCCAGCGTGTTGTTCGACGCCGCCCCGTCCGTCCCAAGGCAGACGTTGACGCCGCTTTTGAGCATTTTTGTGATCGGCGCGACGCCGCTCGCGAGCTTTAAGTTACTCGACGGATTGTGTGCGACGCTGACGTGTTTTTCGCGGAGCAGCGCGATCTCGTCGTCGTCCGCGTGGACGCAGTGCGCCGCGATCACCGGCACGTCGAGCAGTCCGTAGCCCGCCGCGAGAAAGACCGAGCTTTTGCCGCGCTGTTCCAACATGTTCCGCCGCTCCGTCGCCGTTTCGAGCAGATGGATGTGAATCGCCGCGCCGAGCTCCTTCGCGAGCCGCGCGCCCGCAATCAGCGTCTCCGGCTGATAGAGGAACACGGAGTGGATTTCCATGTTCACGCGCAGCCGCCCCTCCGCCGCGCCGCCCCAGCGCTTAAAAAAAGCCTTGCAGCCCTCCGTGTCCACGAGCGCGTCGCCGCGCTTCTCCGTCAGGAGCGGGCCGATCGAGACCGCGGCGCGGATACCCGCGTCCCGGATCGCGGACGCGACGTTCTCCATTTTGAGGTACATGTCGTTAAAGCACGTCACGCCGCCGCGCAGCATCTCCGCGACACCGAGCGTCGTCCCCCAGTAGATGTCCTCGTCGGACATGCGCGCCTCCGCGGGGAAAATCTTCTCGTAGAGCCATGTCTCGAGTTCGAGGTCGTCGGCATAGCCGCGCAGCAGCGTCATCGCCGCGTGGCAGTGCGCGTTCACAAGCCCCGGGATCGCGAGCCTCCCGGAACCGTCGAGCACACGGTCGGGCCGGAAATCCCGCGGGGGCGGAGCCTCGCCGCCGCTGCCACCGCCCGCGTCCTGCCGCACGAACAAAATGCGGTCGCCCGCAATCCCAATGTCCGCGCCCCGCAGGACCGGCGCGTCGGCGGACGGCACAACGTCAATACCCTTGATCAGAAGATTCATCGTAAACGCTCCCTTATTTCGTAACTAGCCAGCGGTTGACGTGTTCTCAATCGTCGCCGTGGCCGGGTCAAGGCCCCGTCGTTCGCTCCCGCTCACTTCCACGACTCGTTGTTCACGCTATTTCCACTTCGCTCCATCCGCCTCCCGGCGGCGCTCAGTTCCACCGCTGGAACGCCGGACTTCCGGCGCGCGGCGCGGACGCGCCGCGTTCAAGCAGTCGACGTTGCTCCGCAACGTCCGCAACGTCGGACCTGTTGCCTCTCCTTCAATATTCCACGAGTTCAGGTAGCGCGCCTGCTCGTCGGTCAACGCGTCGATTTTTACGCCCATCGACTCGAGCTTATATTTCGCGACGAGCTTGTCAAGTTCCTCCGGCAGGCTGATTACCGC
>JAITSR010000371.1 GCA_031287655.1 Clostridiales bacterium | reverse complement strand
GCGAGTTTTTTTCATACGGTGCTCGCGATCTGCTTTCTCTTCGTTCCGTCGTTTTACCGGATCGTTCGGGGCGGCGTCATTCAGATTCGGGGCCGTGAATATGTGATCTGGGCGCGGCTCGCGGGGATCGGCCGATGGCGCGTCCTGCTTTTACACGTCCTGCCGAACCTCGTCTCGCCGTTGATCGTCATGACCTCGCTGACGATCGCGCAAGCCGTGCTGACCGAGACCGCGCTGACGTATCTCGGCCTTGGCGTGCAGCCTCCGGACCCGAGCTGGGGCCAGATGCTCAGCGAGGCGCAGCGCAACATTTTGTCGGCGCCTTGGGAGGCGGTCTCGGTCGGCGCTTGCGTCAGCGCGATGGCGCTCGGCTTTAATCTGCTCGGGGACGGGCTGCGCGACCTGCTCGACGTGCGGTCTGTGTGATCCGCGGCCTGTGACGGAGCGGAGCAAATAAAAGGAATGGTTATAAATATGGGGGAGCCGCTGCTGCGGGTCGAAAATCTGAATATCCGTATCCGAAAAGCCGGGCGCAGCCTGACCGCGGTCGAGGATGTGAGTTTTTCGCTGCGCCCCGGCGGGACGCTCGGGATTGTCGGGGAGTCGGGCTGCGGCAAGAGTGTCACATGCCTTTCGATTTTGCGGCTCGCACCGCCGAATATTGAGATTTCCGGCGGGAAAGTCTATTTTGAGGGGCGGCTGTTGAATCGACTCTCGGAGCGGGAGTTTGACGCGCTGCGCGGACGCGCTTTTTCGATGATTTTTCAGGATTCGATCTCCGGGCTGAACCCCTTGATGAAGATCGGGCGTCAGGTTGCGGAGGCCGTCCCCGCGCCCGGTCGTGTACGGGAGGGGGAGCCGGGCGGCCCGGTCGGCCGTGGCGGGGGTTTGATCGGCGGCGGCAGGATGGCGCGGCGCGAAAGGCGTGAGACCGTGCTGCGCCTGCTGCGTCAGGTGCGGCTCGAGAACGCGGAGCAAGTCGCCGAGCGGTACCCGCACGAGCTTTCCGGCGGGCAGCGCCAGCGCGTGATGATCGCGATCGCGATCGCGGCGGGACCGGGGCTTTTGATTGCGGACGAGCCGACGACCGCGCTCGACGTGACGACGCAGCGCGAAATCCTGTCGCTTTTGCGTGAAATACAGACGCGGACGGGGATGGGGATGATTTTGATCTCGCACGACGTCGGCGTGATCCGGCGGATGTGCGACGACGTTCTTGTGATGTACTCCGGGCAGGCCGTCGAGGCTGGGTCGGCGCGGGATGTGCTGGAGGATCCCCGCCATCCGTATACCGCCGGGCTCGTGCGTTCGGCCGTGGCCGCGGGGATCAGGGGGGGCGCGCTGTACGCGATCGAAGGGACGGTCGCATCCTTGGAACAGCGGCGGCATTTGACGGGCTGCGTGTTTGCGGAGCGGTGCGAGAAACGCTGCGAGCGGGCGGCGGAGCCGCCCGGACCGTACCTTTTGGAGGGAGGCGCGCGCATGTGCCGCTGTTTTCTTGCACACGCGCCGCGCCGCGGAGGAGGCGGCGGCGGCCACGGCGGAGGCGGCGACGATTATGAACACGTTAACCGCTGACCAGTTACAAAAAAAGGGGGAGACACCGGATGTCGGAACAGGCCGCGGGTAACGCGGGCGGCGGCGCTCCGCCGCAAGGCGCGGCTTTGCTCGAGCTGCGGGGCGTCGGCAAAACCTATCAAGCGGGCGGCGGATTCGGCGGCGGTTTTTTGTTGGCGGCGCGGGGCGCCGCCCCGCGCCCCGCGGTTCGGGATGTGTCGTTCACGGTTCGCGCGGGAGAGACCTTCGGCCTGATCGGGGAATCCGGATGCGGCAAGAGCACGCTCGGATACATCATCGCGCGGGTCTTGCGCCCGGATACGGGCGCGATCCTTTGGCATGGCGCGGACGCGCTTTCGCGCCCGCGCGGAGCGCCGCCCGGGCGGCACGGCGTCCAGATCGTGTTTCAGGATTTGGGCGGCGCGCTGAACCCCGCGCGCAAAATCCGCTGGATACTGCATGAGGCGCTCCGGGCAAAAAAGGTCGCGGACGCGGCCCTGCGCGATCAAATCATCGCGCGCATGCTGCCGCGCGTCGGCCTTGACGGGTACTATTTGGAACGCTTTCAGCATGAGCTTTCCGGAGGTCAGAAGCAGCGCGTCGCGATTCTGCTCGCGCTCCTGATGGAGCCTAAGCTGATCGTCGCAGACGAGGTGGTCTCGTCGCTCGACGTCTCGGTGCGCGCGCAGATTCTGAACCTCATGCGCGAATTACAGGACACGATGGGGCTGTCGTACCTGTTCATCTCGCACGACATCGACGTCGTCTATTCGATGGCGCACACGATCGCGGTGATGTACCGCGGGGAAATCGTCGAGGAGGGGCCGGCCGAAGCGGTCTACCGCGGGGCGCTGCACCCGTACACAAGGCTGTTGCTCGGCGACTCCGACGCCGTGAGCCCCGCCTCCAAAGCTGTAGTGGCCGCGTCTGCGACAGGCGGCCCGTTCGCCGATACTGCCGACGCGCTTTTTACCGACGCTCACGCGGCCGCGTCCCCCGTTTTTACCAACGCCGCAGACCCCGCTCCCACTCCTGTCCCCGGCGCTGCGGCCGCCGCAGCTTTGCCGCCGCGGCAAGAAGCGTGCGGCTTTTATGAGCGCTGCCCGATTGCGCGGCCCGGCTGCCGCTCCGCCCGCCCCGTATTGCGCGAGACGGGACCCGGCTACATAGTTCGCGGCCCGTATGCCGCCTCCGCGACATAATTATTTCATGCCGCCTCCGCGACGTCTGACCTGTTACAGTTTATCCGACTGCGGAGTATTGGAGGACCCATTCTTTGACCAAACCCGCCTCTTTTAACCTGCGGATTGTAATGTTGATCTTTTCAAGCAGATTGGCGTTGCCCTTTGGCACGGCTACGCCGTATTCCTCCGCGGCGACGACCCCATCGGCGTAAGTCAGTTCGATCGCTATAAGCTCCGCGCGCGTCGAGACAATGCTTTTTGCGACATATTCATCCATGATCACGGCGTCGTTTTTGCCGTTCAGCAGGTCCAGCACGGCCTCCATCGCGCTCGGGTACTCCGTGAACGAGGAACCCTTGCCAAAGAGCGCTCCATCCTCTTTGTTGATCTCATCGTTAATCAAAAGCGAGCCGGTATAGCCCTTCGCGACGCCGATCTTTTTGCCCGCGAGGTCTTCGATGGCCGCGCGCGCGGAGCCCGCCGGAAGGATCAGGTACTGTATGGAGTTGATATAGGGCTCGGAAAAGTCGACGTTCCGCTTGCGGTCCTCCGTGATCGTGATCCCGGAGATCGCGATGTCGCCTTTGCCATCCTTGAGCGACGTGATGATCGCGTCAAACTTTGACTCCAAAAATTCGGGCGTCACGCCGAGCTCCGCGGCGATCGCCTTTGCGATTTCAACGTCCACGCCCTCGATCCCCTCCGTGCCCGGAAATTCAAACGGATAGAAGTTGGGGTCCGTGTATACGACGAGTTTGCCTTCCCGCTGAATCGAGGCGAGCTTACCGGAAGCG
>JAITSR010000298.1 GCA_031287655.1 Clostridiales bacterium | reverse complement strand
CGCATAGCGCACGGAGTTACGCGGAAATCGCATTTTTGCGTAACGATATTCGCAGAGCTGTAACGCCATAGATTGGCGTTACAGGGTGGAGCACGTTGGAGCGAGAAGGCGGAGGCATTTAGAGGGAACGAGGGCGATGAGTGGGGGGAGGATTTCGCGGCTATGCCGCGAAATCGAGCCATCACAAGGCGTCCGAGTTTCCGAATAAACTCCTCAATTTGAAAGGAGAGTTCTCTATGATTCGCAAAGGGGTCAACATGTGGACATTTCCGGCCGGGACTTCTGTCCGTGAAGCCATCCGGCAGGCAAAGGAGGCAGGCTTTGACGGGATTGAGCTGGCTTTTACCGTCGACGGGGAGCTGTCGGAAAAAACCGGCGAAGCCGAAATCCGCGCGATCAAGGCGTATGCGGAAGATTTGGGGATTGAGATCGGCGGGCTTGCGTCCGCGCAGTATTGGAACTACACGCTGTCCTCGAATTACGAAAGCCTGCGCAATAAAACGAAGGAGTTCATCAAACGACATTTGGAAACGGCGGCTTTGCTGGGTGTGAAATGTATTCTGGTCGTCGGGCCGAACGGCGGGCCGGATACGGGCGAAAACCCGGATTGCCCAAAAAAAGGCGAGTTTCGCGACTATGAGACAGCATATCAGCGCGCGCTCGACGGGCTTTTGGAATTGGCGCCTTACGCGCAAGCGCAGGGTGTCGCAATCGGACTGGAAAACGTCTGGAACGCGATGTTTTTGTCCCCGTTGGAGATGCGGAATTTCATTGACAAAGTCAATTCCCCGTTTGTCGGCGCGTACTTGGATGTCGGAAATATGATGCTGTTCAGCTATCCGGAGCAATGGATACGCGTGCTGGGAAACCGGATTCTGATGGTGCATTTTAAGGATTTCCGCAGAAGTGTCGGAAACTTCGACGGTTTTGTGGATCTGTTGGAAGGCGATGTAAACTTCCCCGCGTGCATGGCGGAGTTTGAGGCGATCGGATACGACGGGTGGGCTTTTGCCGAACTGGGGCATTATCAGACGCATCCGGAATTGACCGCCCGCTTTGCTTCAATCGCGATGGATAAAATCCTCGGGCGGTAGTTTACGCGGGAAGCGTACCCCCGGAGGGGAGAGAGGATGTAAGGGGGGCTTGGCTGCTCACTCAGGTCTACTCGGGTCTACTCGGGTCTGAGGTCTTTTAGTTCGACGATGTTTTTGTTCCGATACACGAGGTCGTCTCTGGCGGTGAAACCGAGCCTTTCCCAAAACGCGTTGCCCGTCTCGTTCTTTGTAAAGACGACGAGATTGACCTTTGTAATCCCCTCTTGCGCGAGCGCGTCCATCGCGTGTTGTACCAAAAGCCTGCCGACGCCCTGTTTTCGCTCGGACACCCGGACCGCCAGATGGTTGAGGGAACCCCTGCGCCCGTCGTGCCCGCTCAAAATCACGCCGACCAGCCCCGCGCCGCGCTCTGCGACAAAGCAAGTGTCGGGGTTGCGACGGAGGAATTTTTCTATGCCGGCCCGCGAATCGTCAATGTTGTTCAGACCCATGCCGGGCGTGGCGGACCACAGGGCGTAAACCCGGTCGTAGTCCGCCGCGGTCATCTTCCGAATGAATAAATTTCCCATATTTTTCAAATGCCCCCATAAGCGGGAGAGGGATTCCCCCTCCACTCCCGCGGAGGTTATTTCGCCCGCGTCAGCGGGCGGAATAGCCCCCGTCCACAATTACGTCGCTGCCGGTCGTGTAACCGGACGCGGCGCTCGCGAGGCAGAGGATCGGCGGGATCAGTTCCTCCGGGTCGCCCATTCGGTTCTGGGGGATCAGCGGCATCCACGCGTCTTTTAACTCCTGCGGCGTGTCGACCGACATCGGCGTCGCGATATAGCCCGGGCTGATGCTGTTTACGCGGATGCCATAGGGCGCCCACTCGACCGCGAGGGAGCGCGTCATATGGATAACCCCGGCCTTCGACGCGTTATACGAGGCCTGCCACTGCGGCACGTTCACGAGACTGCCGGACATCGAGGCCATATTGATGATACTGCCGCGGATTCCGCGCTCTTTCATCGCACGCCCGGCGGAGCGCGCGACGACGTATTCGCCGGTCAGGTTGATGTCCAGAACCTCGCGCCACTCCGCGATCGAGGCGTCAAAGGTGTCCTTGTGAACGCACACGCCCGCGTTGTTGAACACGATGTCGAGCGACCCGTAGCGCGTGATGATTTCCCCGATCGCCTTGTCCACCTGCGCCTCGTCCGTGACGTCCGCGAGCAGACTGCACGCCTTGCCGCCCGCGGCTTCAATCAGCTTGACGGTCTCGTCCGCGCCCGTGCGCGAAAGGATCGCGACCGCCGCGCCCGCCTTCGCGAGCCCCAGTGAGACCACCTGCCCGATCCCGCGCCCGCCGCCCGTGACCAACGCGACCTTGCCGTCCAGCCCGAACAGCTCTTTTAAATAACCCATTGTAAAACCTCCCCGTAAAAACGATTCGGCATTTGATTTTTTGCCGGTGCATCATGCCCGATGCTGATAATGAGCAAATTATACCAAATCATCGCGGGCGGTTCAATGGAGAGTGTCGTGTACGTTTGGCGCGGACTTTTACAGAAGCCCCTCGGGCACGGCCGGGAGCTGCGACAAGCCCTGCGCGAGGTCCGCGTCGGACGGGATCGTGTCGTTCATCGAGCCGTCGTTGTAGCTCATGTAAGCGCGCAAGTCAAAGTAGCCCGTCCCCGTCAGGCCGAACAGGATCGTCTTGGCCTCGCCGGATTCGCGGCATTTTACCGCCTCGTCGATCGCGGCGCGGATCGCGTGCGACGACTCGGGCGCGGGGAGCGTGCCCTCCGTTTTCGCAAAGAACGTCGCCGCGTCGAACACGGTATTCTGCGCAACGGCGCGCGCCTCGTCGAGGTAGCCGTCGTGATAGAGCTGCGACAGGATTGGACTCATGCCATGGAAACGCAGGCCGCCCGCGTGGTTCGCCGAGGGGATAAACGTCGCGCCGAGCGTGTACATCTTTGCGAGCGGCGTAATCATGCCGGTGTCGCAGAAGTCATACGCGAATTTACCGCGCGTCAGCGAAGGACACGACGCGGGCTCTACGGCGATAAAGTGCGGCGCGCGCCGCCCCGCGAGCTTGTCCGCCATAAAAGGGGCCATCAGCCCGCCGAGGTTTGAGCCGCCGCCTGCGCAGCCGATCACAAGATCGGGGTACTCGTCATACAGCGCGAGCGCGGCCGCGGCCTCGAGTCCGACGACCGACTGGTGCAGCAGGACTTGATTGAGTACGCTGCCGAGCACATAGCGGTAGCCCTCGCTCGTCACCGCCGTCTCCACGGCCTCCGAGATCGCGCAGCCGAGGCTGCCGCCCGTGTCGGGCGTGCCGGCGAGAATCTTCCGGCCCACCTGCGTCGTGTCGGACGGAGAGGGCGTGACGCTCGCGCCGAACGTCTCCATCACGGCTCTGCGGAACGGTTTTTGCTCCGCCGAGACCTTGACCATAAACACCTTGCAGTCGAGCCCGAAATACGCACAGGCCATTGCGAGCGCCGTCCCCCACTGCCCCGCGCCCGTCTCTGTCACGACGCCCTTTAACCCCTGCTCCTTCGCGTAATACGCCTGCGCGACGGCGGAATTTAGCTTATGGCTGCCCGACGTGTTGCCGCCCTCGAATTTGTAGTAAATCCGCGCGGGCGTGCCGAGCGCCTTTTCCAAACGGTAGGCGCGCATCAGCGGCGACGGGCGGTACATCTTATAAATCTCACGGACGGCGTCCGGGATTTCGATATACCGGTCTTTGTCGTTCAGCTCCTGCCCGACGAGCTTTTCGCAGAAAACGGGGGTGAGCTCCTCCGCGGCGGCGGGCTTCATCGTCGCGGGATTCAGAATCGGGCGGTGATCCGTTTTCATGTCGGCGCGGACATTGTACCACGCCTTTGGGATTTCTTCCTCCGGAAGATAGATTTTGTACGGGATATTGCTTTTGGATTTGCCGGTAGAATTACTGTTGGCCATGACCTTTCCCCCTCCTTTTTTTGAGGCGGGGCAAAAAACAAATATGCCCCTGCCTCTGCACGGTGAATAGAACTCCAATGCAGGGACAGGAGCCTTATTAGCATTACGCTCCTGCGGTACCACCCGGCTTGACGCGAAAACGCGCCCTCTCGTCGCACACAGCTATGTGCC
>JAITSR010000270.1 GCA_031287655.1 Clostridiales bacterium | reverse complement strand
AAGTCTGTTTTCGCGCTGTCCGTACTGGGCTGCGCGGATATGGAAAAGCTGTGGACGGGCATCGTCGGCGTCGCGGACAAGCACGGCGCGATAGCCTCCGGGGACACCGCCTGCGGTTTTGCCAATACCGCTATGGTGCTGGCGGACAAGAACTACATTCCCCGCGTGTTCGCAGCGGCGGTGCGCGTCGTCTCCGCCGTGCGCAGCTTGGTGGCGGCGGAGTGCGGCGCGAAAGGCCCGCACAAGGATTGCGGCTACGAGGGCGTGTATATCAAGGCCATCGCGGGCACACCCATTTCTATGGAAGGCCGCACGGCGGCGTGCGCGCACCTTTCGCCGGTCGGCAACGTGGCCGCGTGTTTGGCGGATATTTGGAGCAACGAGTCCATTCAGAATATAAAGCTGCTGGGCGCGATGGCGCCGACGGTTTCGTTCGAGCAGCTTGCCTACGATTGCCGCCTGATGAACGAAGCCACGGCGCGCGGCGCGGATACCGCGCTTCTGCTGCGCGACCTCCACGCGGACAGCGACAGCGCGCTGGACCCGCAGGCGTATGTCCTGCGGCCCGACGTCGTGCTGGACATCGCGCGGGAACTCGTAACCGTAGAGGGCGACTACCCGCGCGCAAAGAAAGCGGCGGAACTCGCGTTCCGGCATATCCGCAAGGCGCACGAAGCCGACAAACTGCAATTGAGCGACAAGGAACAAACATGGCTGGATCGTTTGAGCGAATCGGTAGACGGAATGCCGGCCGACGCCGGGACGCTGATCGAAAACATCATTGACGACTGCGACAAGCTGGACCCCAAAAAATACGACTTGGCATTATAAAAGGAACAAGTCAGACCGCCGCGATTTCCATCCGACGGCGGGAAATCGCGGTGGTCTGAAGCGCGTGCCCCTTATCCTTTGCGGCCTGTGTTCGGCTCGCCGGTCCGCTTTCGCGGTCCCGGTTTCGAGCTGTTTGTGCGCGTGGGCTTAGGCGTGTTCGCCGGAATTGCCCACGACTTCCCGAAATGGATCGCTGCGGGTATTTTTCCCGACTGACAAATGCCCTGTACTTGGCGGGCTGAGATGTCCCACTTTTCGGCGGCTTCCTGAACCGAGATATATTCACCCATGTTCATTCGTTATCAATCCTCCATCTTTGATCACTTGTTAAATATGAATAAACTAACTAATATTCAGCATATACGGGCAAGTGTGGCATGTCAAGCGTTTTCCGACAGACTAATGAAGAAAATTTGACAAATGGCGGTGATGATAGTAAACTTGCCAATATGGACGTCGACATGAGTGGCGAGCTTGAGAAGTCGTTACATGATGTTGAAGATGCGAAGCGAAAACTTGATTACGAGGTAGGCACGTTGCTTTCGCCTGACGGCAAGGTGATCAATCGTTGAGCAAATTGCGTGACAATCTTGGCGATGGGTATTTTGCATTGGTGCGCACCGAACAAGAGATACTGCTTTATGATGCTATGGCCGAAGCCGTGGACAAATGGCTGATTGAGAATGCAGAAGAATTTGGATACCAGTATAAAAAAGGAGTGATTTAGCCAATGTTGGGCCAACATATATTAGATTCCGTATATTATCCTGATGATATGGGATTCCATTTTGACGGTATCTCATACGAAGAAGCTGTCGCTGTGCTAAAACATCTTGCACAATTACCGGGGGATCAAAGTGATGCAATCAGGGCCATTGACGAGCTCCAACAACGTTGGATTGAACGTCAAAGATTAAGCAACATGTCCGCTTGATCCTGATGAACTGCTGAGACCGGCGTTTTCGCAAAAGAACCGAAGGCAAGAGAGGGACTCAGACAATTGTCTGAGTCCCTCTCTTGCCTTCTCTGAGTCCCTTTCCTGCCTTCGCACCTGTGTTATGCCCAGAATACATCGATGGGCTTTTCGCGAATGAGCAGCGGGGCAAGGAACGTGATCGCCTTTTCCAGCCCTTCCTCGATAGACATGAAGGCGTCCTCATGCTCGATGCTGATCGAACCGTCGTAGCCGACGAGGCGCAGCGCCGATATGATCTCCTTCCAAACAAGCGCGTCATGGCCGTAGCCGACGGTCCGGAACAGCCATGATCGGTCGGCGAGCGAGCCGAGGCTCGCGGTGTCAAGCACGCCGTTGACGGACGTCTTAGCCGCGTCGATCTTCGTGTCCTTTGCGTGGAAGTGGTAAATCGCGCCCTTGAGCGCTTTTATCGCCTCGGCGGGATTCATGCCCTGCCAGAACAGGTGGCTCGGGTCGAGGTTCGCGCCGATCGCGGGACCAACCGCCTCGCGCAGACGCAGGAGCGTCGCGGTGTTGTAGACGCAGAAGCCGGGGTGCAGCTCCAGAGCGATCTTTGTGACGCCATATCCCGCGGCCTCTTTCGCGGCCTCTTTCCAAAACGGGATCAGAACGTCGTTCCACTGGTATTCGAGGATTTTCGGATAGTCGGTCGGCCACGCGCAGGTGACCCAGTTTGGATACTTCGCGTCCGGCTGGTCGCCGGGGCAGCCGGAAAAGCTGATTACGGTGTCGATCCCCAGTTTCTCCGCGAGGCGCAGGGAAGCCGTAAAGTCGCGCGCGGCGGTCTCGCGGATTTCGCGGTCGGGGTGAACGTGATTGGAATGCAGGCTGAGCGCGCTGACCGTAAGCTCATATTTTTTCAAAAGTTCTTTGAGCGCCGAGAGCTTTGCGCCGTCGGCGAGCAGCTCCGCCGGATTGCAGTGGCCGGTACCCGGCGAGCCGCCGCTCCCGAGTTCGACAGTCTCCACGCCGCGCGCTTTTAACCACGCGAACGCGTCCCCGACGCCGCGGTCATACAGCGGCACAGTCAATACACCAAGTTTCATATTTACCTCCAAATGATCCTTTTGGATTCGTCGTCAAATCAGAGGCTGAGAATGTGTTCGCAGCCTTTTTTGATGCTGACGTAGGGCGATACGGCAAATTCCTCCTGCTCCAAGATGAAGTGCAGGACGCCGAGCTCAAGGCCGACCTTTATGATCTCGCGAAAGTCGATGACGCCCTCGTCGAGGTCGACGCACTTTTTAGTCTCAAAGTCTGCGATCTGCTTGATGTGCAGCAGCTTTACACGCCCTGCCTTGCCGCGCATCCATGAGAGGTAGTCCGCGCCCGCGTATGCCGCCCAATAGAGGTCGAGCTCGAGGTCCATTTCCTCGGCGGGGACCAGCTCCGAGAGCAGGTCGATCAGGTAGCGCCCCGAGGCGTCCTTCGCGAACTCGTGCGCGTGGTTGTGGTAGGCAAAGCCGAAGCCCGCGGCGCGGATTTTTGGCGCGATCGCGCGGAGGTTTTTCGCGGCTTCGCGCACATCCGCCTCGCCGTCCATTTTCAGATGCGGCACGATGATGTACTCGGTCCCGATCTCCTTGTTGAAAGCGAGTTCCTCGTCGAGCGCCTCGTTTAAGCGCGTGATCGACACATGGGTCCCGACGGGCGCGAGCTTATTTTCCGTCAGGAGCTTTTTCATCTCCGGCGCGGAAAGCCCGCCGTATCCGGCAAACTCCACGCCCGTGTAGCCGACCTTTGCGACTTCGCGGAGCATCGGCGCGATCCCCTTGTCGGCCTCGCTGCGCAGGGAGTACAATTGCAGGGAAAATTCCTTGATTAGCGGCATGTGACCCCTCCGTTGTGGTTCGGTTGATGTTTTGTTTTGGTCAGAAAAACACCTGACGCCCGGTTTTCGCGGATTCGTAGATCGCCTCCAAAATCTGCGTGACGACCGCCGCCTGCTCCGGCAGCACAATGAGCCCGGATTTGCCAAGCACCGCGTTCAAAAAGACCTTCTGCTCGACGACCTCCGGCAGGTCGGCATCCCCTTCAAAAAAGGCGACCGACCCGGCTCCCAAGGCGGGGCGCTCGACGTATTGCCGGTCGTGCTTTACGCCGTTGATCACGAGCCCGTCGTTCATATCCGCGCCGGCCTTTGTGCCGCACAGCACGGTCTTGGCCTCATGGACGTCGAGCGTGTTCAGCGCCCAGCTCGCCTCGAGTCCGATCGTCGCGCCGTTCTCCATCACAACAAAGCCGAACGCGCTGTCCTCGACCGTAAACTCCGCGGGATTCCACGGGCCGAACGCGTTTGCGGGCTCCGTTTCGCCGTTCAGCTTGTGATAGACGGTACCGACCGCGAATTTTGGCTTGTAGTTGTCCATCATCCAGAGCGTGAGGTCGAGCGCGTGCGTGCCGATGTCGATTAAGGGGCCGCCGCCCTGCTCGTATTCGTTCAGGAACACGCCCCAAGTCGGCACGGCGCGCCGCCGGATCGCCTTTGCGCGCGCGTAGTAGATCTCGCCGAGCACGCCGTTTTCACATTCCTTCTTTAAATACTGGCTGTCCGGGCGATAGCGGCTCTGATAGCC
>JAITSR010000235.1 GCA_031287655.1 Clostridiales bacterium | reverse complement strand
CAGCTTCGCGAAAATATAAAGAAAAACAATGTATACGAACAGGACAGAAAGGAGATGCTCGCGGGCATTTCGCACGACTTGCGAACGCCGCTCACGTCCATAAAGAGCTATGTCAAAGGCCTGCAGGACGGCGTCGCACAAACCCCGGAAAAACAGCGGGACTATTTGGATATTGTTTATCGAAAATCAGACGATATGGAAAATTTGCTCAATCGGTTGTTCCTGTTTTCAAAGCTTGAAACGGGGAATATGCCTTTCAACTTTCGCCCGGTTTCCATACAAAAATACATTGTCACGCTGCTCGATTCGCTGGAAAGCGATTTCGGGAAAAACGCGGCCGCACTCACATTCAACGGCGATGTCCCCACTCTCAAAGCGCGTCTTGATACCGAACAGATGACGCGGGCGATAACAAATATCCTCGGCAACAGCGTAAAACATAATCCCGGGCGGCGCGTCAATATTACGGTTGCTTTGGGTGAGCGGGACGGCAGGATAAGCCTTCGTGTGCAGGACGACGGAGTGGGCGTGTCGGATAAGCAGCTTGCGCGTTTGTTTGACAGCTTTTACCGCGGGGACGAGTCGCGGAACAATTCCTCGGAAGGCAGCGGGCTCGGACTCGCGATCGCAAAAAATATTGTGGCCGCGCACGGAGGGAGTATTTTTGCGGAAAGCCATGACGGGCTTGCGATCGTGATCGAATTGCCGATAGAAACCGAAATGGAGACGGAGGATGGTCACAATGAAGATTGTTCTGATTGCCGAGGACGACGCTGAAATAGCGGCGATCGAAAAGGATTATTTGGAGATAAACGGCATTGCGTCCGACGTCGCCGCCGACGGCGGCGCGGCGCTTGATATGATCAAGACGAAACATTATGATTTGCTTTTGCTTGATATTATGCTGCCGGGCAAAAACGGTTTCGAGCTGTGCAAGGAAATTCGGGAATCATTCGACGCGCCTATTTTAATGGTAACGGCAAAAGCGGAATCCGTGGATAAAATCCGGGGACTTGGCTTTGGCGCGGACGACTATATCACAAAACCCTTTGACCCCGCGGAGCTTGTGGCGCGCGTAAAATCCCACATTGCCCGTTATGAGCGGCTGACCGCCGGGGGCAAACGCGAAGAATCCCCCGATAAAAACGCCGGGGATTCGATTGTCGCGGGCGATTTGCGTATTCTGACGCAGGGGTACAAGGTCTATGTGAAAGGCAAAGAGATAAAACTGCCAAACAGAGAATTTGAGCTGTTGCTGTTTCTTGCCGCAAACCCGAACATCGTTTTTTCCAAAGAAACGCTGTTCGAGCGCATTTGGGGCTATGATTATGTCGGCGACAGCGCGACCGTCACCGTGCATATCAACCGTATCCGCGAAAAAATCGAGGAGGACAGCGGCAACCCGCAATACATAGACACGGTTTGGGGCGCGGGATATAGATTCAACAAGTAAACAACGCAATCGAAAGGCTGATACGATACCCCGTATCGGTCTTTTTTTTGTTTAGAAACTGTTTATATCTTTTACCTTGGCGGTTTAGATTCGCCGCTTACAATAGGGACATAACAAAAAAAGCGGGAGGAAAATTCAAATGGAATATGTCGTGCAAACAAAAGACCTGAGCAAGACCTTCGCGGGGAAAACCGCGGTGGACCATGTGAATATCAATATCCGGCGCGGGGACATTTACGGGTTCATCGGTGAAAATGGGGCGGGTAAAACAACGTTTATGAGAATGTTGTGCGGACTCGCCGAACCGACCGGGGGCACAATGCGGCTTTTCGAGAGCGGAGATTTGGAAAAACAGCGCCGCCGGATCGGCTGTACGATCGAAAATCCCGCTATCTATCCGGCGATGACTGCGGAAGAAAATTTGGAGGTATACCGTATTTTACTCGGTATCACGGATAAGAATATCGTGCCGGAGTTGCTGGATTTTGTCGGGCTTGGAGGCTTTGGGAAAAAGAAAACCCGCGATTTTTCCCTCGGTATGAAACAGCGGCTGATGATCGCAATCGCGATGATTGGCGACCCGGAGTTTTTGATTTTGGACGAGCCGATGAACGGTCTTGACCCGATGGGTATCAAAGAGGTACGCGATTTGCTTTTGGAGCTGAACAAAGAGAAGAAGCTGACAATCATCATCTCCAGCCATATTCTCGACGAGCTTTCCAGAATGGCGACTTGCTACGGCATTATACACAGGGGCGCGCTGGTTGATGAATTTACGGCGCGAGAACTTGAGCGCAGGCGCCGCCGCAACCTGAAAATCGTTACGGATAATCCGGACAAGACGGAAAGGCTGCTGAAAACGTCGGTAAGCGCGAACTTTGAAACGATGCCCGACGGCGCGATTGTTTTGTACGACCGCCTTGAGACCGCCGCCGACATCAACAGAATGCTTATTTCAAACGGAATCGCCGTGTCCGCGCTTTCACCCGGCGAGCAAAATCTTGAAGGGTATTTTATGGACTTAATGGGAGGGAAAATAGCATGAACATGATTAAATCGGAGTTTTATAAGCTCAAGAAAACAAAAGTGTTTTATATTTGTCTGCTTGCCTGCGTCGCGCTGGCGGTGTTCTCGGTGATTTTAGCGGGCGCCATACAGGCGGGGGTTCTTGTCAGAGGCGTTGAAGAAGCCTCAGAGGCGGCGGAGCCTCTCACGGGAGTATCCCTGCTTGAGCAGACCTTGGGATTGGATTTCCTTCCGACCATTATCGCGATATTTGTGTCGGTATTCGTGGCGGGAGAATTTGTGAACGGCGCGATGAAAAACTATGTTTCCAAAGGTTATAACCGCGTCGGGACTTATCTTTCAAAATTTTTGGTCTGCGGCGCGGCAGTCATGACGATGTATATTGTGAATATCACGCTTGCCTGTACCATCGGGTCCATGATTTGGGGATTTGACCCAACCGGGCTTGCGACAGCCGGAAGTATCGCGGCAATGGTACTCAGCGAGGGTCTGCTGCTGCTCGCATACACGTCGGTGTTTGTTCTGCTCGCAATGTGGCTGCGCAGCAACGGCGCGTCTGTCGCGGTCAACATCTGCGTTGTATCCTTGTTTTCGACGGTTTTAATGCTTACCGCCTTTATCACAGGCGATAGCATTACGCTCGCAAACTATTGGATTTCCGGAAACGTGTCCGCGCTTGCCACAATCGCTCCCGAAAGCGGCGCGGTATTGCAAGGCGTTATCGTGGGATTCTGCTATTTGATCGGCGGAACTGTTATAGGGAGCTTGCTGTTTAAAAAGCAAGATATAAAATGAAAGTTTGCATACGTGCGGGGAAAGGATTAGCGTCTCCCCGCACGTATGTTTGCGTTGTATTTAGTTGTCGCCAAGCTCGCGGAGCGGACTGCGAGCGACGGCACTTGCTTTTGTGTTCGCCGTGGAATATAATCAAAGTACACTTACGGTTGGTCATTCGAGCCAACAGGGCGGAGGGGCGAGCGGCATGGCCGATCAGAAAATCCTTATTGTAGACGACGACGCGGCGGTTTGCAAGGTGATCTCGCGCGTGGTTTTAGCGAACGGGCTCTCGCCTTATGCCGCGGAATCCGGGGAGCGCGCGCTCGAGCTGATCGACCGCGAGGACTTCGCGCTCGTCGTGCTCGACTTGCAGCTGGGCGGAATCGACGGCTTTGAGGTCGTCGAGCGCGTGCGCGGCCGCAAAAAGGACGTCCCGATCATCATCCTGAGCGCGAACAACGAGGCGCACGATAAGCTCTACGGGCTCGAAATCGGCGCGGACGACTACGTCACAAAGCCGTTTGACCCAATCTTCCTCGGCGCGAAGATCAAGGCGCTGATCCGCCGCGACCGGCGCGTTCACACGGCGAGCGTGCTCACCTCCGGGGACATCGAATACCACCCCGGCACAATGAAGCTGTTCATCCGCGGCGAAGACATCCCGCTCTCAACAAAGGAGCACGCGCTTCTGCGCCTCTTTTTGGAAAACAAGGGCCGCGTGTTCACAAAGGAGCAGCTCTACGAGCACATCTGGGGCGAGACGATCGTCGACGAGAACGCGATCATGGTCTATGTGAGCCGCCTGCGCAGCAAGCTCGAGGCCGACCCCAAGAACCCCGTCCACATCCTGACCGTGTGGGGCGTCGGCTACAAATTCGCCGATTGACCCCGCTAAAGCGTGCGACCCTTTTTGCCGATATATTGATGGACGAAAAATCACGGCAAGGGGTCTGAAAAATGGTCAGAGGGCTGTACACAAACGGTTGGAGTATGCTCGCGCATACGCGCAAGATGGACGTGATCGCGAACAACCTCGCGAACGTCAACACACATGGCTACAAGAAGGAAACCGCGACGTTCGGCGCTTTTCCGGAACTGATGGTCAAGCGCATCTATGACACGCGCAGTCTGCTGAACCCCTCAAAAAACGTCGGCCCCGCGGAGCTCAGCGCGGACATCGACCAGAATTTCGTCTTTTTCAACCCCGGACCCTCCGAGTGGACGGAGCGCACGCTCGACGTCGCGATTGACGACTTTGAGGGCGACGACAACGCCTCACGCGCGCGGTCCTTTTTTACGGTGGAATACCGCGACCCCGCGACCGGCGAGACTTCCGAGCGCTACACGCGCGACGGTTCGTTTGTGATCGGCGCGGATCAGACGCTGCGGACAGTCGGCGGGGAACTCGTGCTCGGCGAGGGCGGCCCGATCGTACTCGAGGGCGAGGAATTTATTATCACAAAAGACGGCTCGGTGCTGCAAAACGACGCGCTCGCGGGTCGGTTGCTGATCACGAGCTTTGAGGACCCGCACACGCTGCAAAAGGTCGGCGGCAACCTGCTCACGGCGACCGACGCCTCCGTGACGCGCCCGTTCGATGGTGTACTGCGCCAAGGTTACGTCGAGCAGTCGAACGTCAACATCGTGTCGGAGATGGTCGACATGATCACCGTGATGCGGGCTTATGAAGCGAACCAAAAGATGGTGCAGGTCATCGACACCACGCTCGACAAGGTGTGCAACGAAGTCGGCAGGGTGTAAGGCGAGGCGTCCTGAAACGAACGATAACCGGCGAACGGTTTTAAGGAGGATATAACTATGATGCGGTCTTTGTGGACAGCGGCGTCCGGCATGAAGGCGCAGCAGTTCAACGTGGATGTGGTCGCGAACAACATCGCGAACGTCAATACGGTCGGCTATAAGCGGAACCGCGTGGAGTTCCACGACCTGATTTATGAGACAATGCGGCGCGCCTATGTGATGGAGGATCAGGGCCGCCCCGTGAACCTGCAGGTCGGGCATGGCGTGCTGACGGCCGCGACGACGAAGCTGTTCCGCTCCGGGAGCTTTGAGCGGACCGACAACTACCTCGACATCGCGATTCAGGGCGACGCCTTCTTCGTGGTCGGCGCGGGGCCGGACGGCACGCAGTATTACACGCGGGACGGCAACTTCAAGCTGTCGCTCACGGACAACGGCATGATGCTGACGACGTCGGACGGCCTTCCGGTGCTCGACGACGGCGGCAATGAAATCTACATCGACATCGACGCGCCCCGGCTGATCGTCGGGACGAACGGCGAGCTCTCCTACACGGACAACGACAACAACACGCAGTACCTCGGCTACCGGATTCAGCTTGTGAAGTTCCAGAACCGCGACGGGCTTGAGGCTGTCGGAGACAACTTCCTCGTGACGACCTCGGCGTCGGGGGAGCCGATCCCGGACGATGAGTACGGCCGCCCGAGCCAGCTGCGGCAGGGCTATGTCGAAATGTCAAACGTCAACATAGCGGACGAGATGGTCAATCTGATCGTCGCACAGCGGGCGTATGAAACCAACTCCAAGTGCATCACGACGTCCGACGACATGCTCGGGATCGCGAACAGCCTGAAGCGATAAGTGAGGAGGGTGTACTTTTTGTGACTTTCACAGAAAGGAACGATTCAATATGGCGGACATAGTATCCCAATCCATCGGCGGGGCCGGGGGCATCGGCGGGGCGCAGCTGAGCGCGGCGGCCTCGACCGCCGACGCGCAGGCGCTGGCCTCCGCCGCAAAAGACGACGACTTTGAATCAAAGCTGCGCTCGGCGATGACGGCGGAGAACGAAAAAGAGCTCAAAGACGCCTGCGTGCAGTTTGAGGAACTCATGCTCGGCATCCTCTATAAGTCGATGAAGGCGACCGTACAGCGCGCGGAGATCGCGCCCGCCGACCCGGGCCGCGAGACGTTTGAGCAGTGGCAGGACGACGCCCTGATGAAAAAGATCGCGGAGAACGGCTCGTTCGGTCTGGCCAACATGATGTACGCGCAGCTCTCGAAGCGCATGAAAAACGCCTACGACCTCGCGGACGAGACCGCCGCCGAATGAAAAGAGTCGCCCGCGGCAGGCAAAATATTACTTTTTGCGGACCTTCCGAATCAGCGTCCCTATTGATACGCCCAATAACGCGGGGATAAATGAGGAAAACAGCGTAATTATTTCCGACACGCCAAATACAAAACGCGGGATTATAAAACCAAGGATTCCGACCAAAACAGGATACGGCCATTTCCAATACAGGCCCTTTATACCCATAATCAAGCCGACAGTGATTGACGTCAACGGCATAATCAAATAGAAACTCAAAATACTATAACCCATTTCATCGCCGGTGATAGAGCCAAATATCCCCATCCCCCATAGCGCAATGATCACGAAAATACAGATCGTAATGCCGTAGCAGATGATAGAGTGCCTCTTTGCTGTATTCATTGGTCCTCCTTATGGCCAATCCGTGACTTTACAGTTCGGATCAGCGTCCCTATTGATACGCCCAATAACGCGGGAATGAATGAGAAAAGCAACACGACTCCGCTCCACTCGCCGTATAAAAAATATAGGGATGTAGAATAAAGGATTCCGGTGAAGACAGGATACGGCCATTGCAGAGGCAAGTCTCTTATGCCCATAATCAAGCCGCCAGTGATTGACGTCAACGGCATAATAAAATAGAAACTCAAGACACCGAAGCCTAATGAATTCCAGCCGGTTATAGAAGCCCCCCGTAGTGTTAAAATCACGAAAATACAGATCGTAATGCCGTAGCAGATGACAGAGTGCTTTTTTGCTGTATTCATTGATTCTTCTTTATGGCCAATCCGTGACGTTACAGTTCGATTCAGCGTTCCTATTGATACGCCCAATAACGCGGGAATGAATGCTAAGAACAACGTAACTCTACCGCTCCCCTCGTATAAAAAATATTGGGATGTAAAATTAAGGATTCCGGTAAAGACAGGATACAGCCACTTTAAATACAGGCCCTCTATGCCCATAATCAAGCCGACAGTGATTGACGTCAACGGCATAATCAAAAAGAAACTCCAGAAATTGTAATTTATTTCTTCAAAGCCGATGGAAGGGCCTAACATCCCCCATAGCGCAATGATCACGAGAATACAGATCGTAATGCCGTAGCAGATGATAGAGTGCTTCTTTGCTGTATTCATTGGTCCTCCTTATGGCCAATCCGTGACCTTACAGTAAAAGAAAGTATATCACTCGCATCCCTTTCATACAACCTGTCCACGCAGAAATATGGAGCTGTGGTAACAGGTCAGACGTTGTGGAGCAACGTTAGCCGCTGACTAGTTGCTTACTTGGAACTTTACTTGTGCGACGCGCGTCTATAGAATAGATAGGATCGTAACGTTGGTTCGTAAGTAAACATTCATAATCAGAAAGGACAGATTCAGATGAAAAACTTTATTCAGGTAACAGACGGGAAACATCGGCGCGGCGCAGTGAACGGAGGTACAGGCGGCAATAGGGTTTCCAAGCGTTTCGCGGCGGGGGCAAGGGCGGGGGCCAAAAAACTGGCCTTAGGTTTGGTCTCCGCGCTGCTCACGGTCTCTCTGACCGCGGTCCCGGCGGCATTCGCGGACAAGGTTGAATTTACGCCGATCGCAGCG
>JAITSR010000205.1 GCA_031287655.1 Clostridiales bacterium | reverse complement strand
ACGCCGCAGTAGTCGCGATCGGCCTTCGTCGTAAAATAGTAAAACGGGGCGCCGGGGCGGCTTTGCAAAAGTTCCGCAAACGAATCATAGTAACAGACGGAGAGCTTGTCCCAGTAGTCGAGCCCCGCGCGCTTTAGCTGCCGGTCGTCGGTCGAGAAGCCGAGCGGGCGGACGAGATGCAAATCCGCGCCGATCGCCGCGCAGGTCCGCGAGATATTGCCTGTATTCTGCGGGATTTCAGGCTCCACCAGCACGATATTCAGCTTCATATCACGCCGCCGCCATCACGGAAATATTCAGCTCCATCACGCCGTCGCCGTCAATCATCAGCGGGACGCTTATGGTACGCGTATCGGGCGGCAGCGACTTCTTCCCGTCGCCAAAGGTCATCTTGGGCGTCGTGATGTCGATCCCGATACCCCGGTTGTACAAAATCGTAGCCGTGTTGCCCATAATCATGTTCGCGAGCTCGGAAAGCGCGGAAACGGCCAATTCGTCGAGAACGCCGACCTCCATTCCCCCCATCATGCGGGAGACGATTTTTTTTGCGAGCTCGACGGGGATGCTGAGCTGCCCGGTCCCGTGGATTTTGCCGATCAGGCCGACCTCAATCAGCGGCGTGCCCGCCTCAAACGGCGCGCTGCGGATATACACCTTTCCGAGCCGGACGGACATGTCCGCCGCCGTCTTTAACACCGACTGGCTCGCCTCAATAAACGGGTTGATATATTCAATGTTCATTTATGTAAAGTCCTTTGCCCTGCCCGCGTCATTGCCGCCGACCATGAATATACGAAATCGCCGAAACATCCGAAATTACCATCACGTATGAAACTACTATAACATACGAAACTACCATCACATGCGAAATTATCATTATGAATAATGAATACCCAATTCCCGTCGTCTCTAATCATTATTCGGTACGAGTCTTTTTGTTCACAGGCGCTCCGGCTTACAAGCCACAGGCTCGCGGGCGCTCCGGCCATAGACGCTCCGGATCGCGGGCGCTCCGCTCACAGGCTGAACACTTTCCGGCGGGCGGGCGCCAAAAGAAGCATGTACAGCGGGAGACCGAGTCCGTAGCAGCTGACGGACTGGCCGATCAGGACGCTGACCGCCGCCGCGCCAAAGGGCATCGCGTAAAAAAGCGAGAGCAGCAGGCCGATCACGGCCATGTTGATCAGCACCGGGGGCAGCGGGAGCAGGGCGACCCGCAGGGCCGGTTTTGCGAACAGGCGCTCCCGCAGGCCGGTCATTGATGTCGGGCGCGATGAGCCGCCCGCCGCGCCCGACGGGCCGACTCCCGCGCCTGACAGGTCCGGAGCCGCGGACGAACCGCCCCCGAAGCCCATCGAATCGCCCCAAAAGCCCGCGTTTGCGATCGCGTGGGTCAGAAACGCGGACACGAGCGTCGCGAGGCTGCCGAAGATCAAATCCGGCAAGCCCAAAAAACTCACGGTGTTCGCGAGCACGCAGCCCAGAAAGAGCCCCGGGATCGCGGCCGGCGTAAACGCGGGCAGGATCGTCAGCGCCTCGGCGACGCGGACTTGGTGTACGTCAAAGCTGATCGGCGCGAGCCAGATCGTCAGCGCGGCGTAGAGCGCCGCAATCAGCGCCGCCTGCGTCAAAAAGCGCGTCGTAAAGAGCGGCCGTCCGCTTGTTTTTTTCCTCATAAAATCTCTCTGTCCCCTTTCGATGACTCATGTAATAATAATAGTATACTACTCTCTCCGCGGCGAAAACAAGCCGCGTCGCTCGCAGTCCGCCCTGCGGATAAAATTTGGATAAATTTTGCGATTTTCCTCTATTTACAACCCGCGGAGTCTGTGTTAAACTTCTTAGGTTAGTTGGTGCTAACTCGCGGTTGCGTAAATCAAGCTCTCATTTGTGTTTGTGGGCGGTTTTTTTGCAACACGGTTAGCTTCTGCTAACTCAATAACAATATGTCAGGAGAAAATACAATGAAGAAACCACTCGCGATTTTGCTTGCGTTCGCGCTTTCGTGCGCGTTGCTTGCGTCATGTGCGCAAAACTCCGCATCGCAGAATCCAACTCCGGACGCCGCTTCGTCCGAATCGCCGTCCGCCGCTCTGACGACGGAGGATACCGGGTATCCGATTGTCGTCGCTCATGCCTACGGCGAGACCGTAATCGAAAGCAAGCCGCAGCGAGTCGTTGCAATCGGCTGGGCGAATCAGGATACTCCGCTCGCGCTTGGCGTCGTGCCGGTCGGAATGTCCGAGGCTAATTACGGCGTCCTCGATGGCGGAAACCTGCTGCCGTGGACGAAAGCGAAACTTGACGAACTGGGCGGAGCCGAATCCTGCGTCGTGTTCAACGACACCGACGGTTACGATTTTGAGGCGATCAACGAATGTGAACCGGACGTTATTATTGCGGCAAGCTCCGGGATTACGCAGGAGGAGTACGACACGCTATCCTCTATCGCGCCCACAATCGCCTATCCCGAAAAACCGTGGCAGATACTGTGGCGCGAACAGGTTCGGATGAATTCAAAGGCAATCGGACTTGAGGCAGAGGGCGAGGCGTTAATCTCTGATTTGGACGCTCTGATTGCCGGGGCAGTTGCGAAGTATCCGGTGCTCGATGGCAAGACGGCGGCGTTCGTGTACTTCGACCCGACGAATCTGTCCACGATTTCAATTTATACGGCGGGCGATACCCGCGCCGCGTTCCTTGTGGATTTGGGGTTAGAGGTCGCGCCAAGCGTGCGGGAGCTTGAGAAGGGTTCGGACAGTTTTTATCTGACAATTTCGGCGGAGAACGCGGATAAACTGTCCGATATTGATGTCCTGCTGACGTGGGCGTCCGGCGACGGCGAAGATTTACTCGCGGCGCTTCAGGCAGACCCGCTGACGGGCTCGATTCCCGCGGTCAAAAACGGAGCGATTGTTATGTTCAGCGAAAGCCCGCTCGCGGCGGCGCAGTCGCCCAGCGCGCTCTCGATTCCGTACACAATCGACGAGTATGTGGCTAAAATCGCGGAGGCGGCTGAAAAAATCAGATGAACAACTTAACTTACCGCCGCGCGTCAATGATGTTGCTGTGCGCGGCGGCGATAGCGGTATGCGTCGCGTTGTCTCTGACGTTCGGCGCGAGGGGTGTAAACCTTTCGGAGATACTAACCGGATTGTTCGGACGCGGCGAACTGCCGATAGGCGCGGCGGTCGTGCGGGAGCGCGTACCGCGCACCGTGTTAGGGTTGATTGCCGGAGCTGCGCTCGGAATGTCCGGAGCGTTAATGCAGGCTGTGACGCGCAACCCCCTTGCCGACCCAGGAATTTTGGGCGTGAATACCGGGGCGGCTCTCGCCGTCGTGTGCGGAATCGCTTTTTTCGGCATATCGACGCTTAATCAGTACATCGCTTTCGCCTTGGTCGGAGCGGGGGCGAGTGCGGTATTCGTGTATTCCGTGGGTTCGCTCGGACGCGGCGGAGCGACGCCGATCAAGCTCGCGCTCGCGGGCGCTGCTACGACCGCCGCCTTGTCGTCGCTTATAAGCGCGGTTATGTTGCCGCGCGCCGAACATATGGAGGCGTTTCGATTCTGGCAATCAGGAGGAATCGGCGGCGCGACGTGGGCGGGAATCGGTTCGGTCTCGCCGCTGTTCGCGGTCGGAGCGGTAATCGCGGTATTCTCCTGCGGGTCGCTGAACGCGCTCGCGCTCGGGGATGACGCGGCGACGAGCTTGGGCGTTCGTACGGGACGCGCCCGGCTTCTTGGCGCGGGCGCGGGAGTATTGTTGTGCGGAGCCGCAACCGCGATTGCCGGGCCTATCGGATTCGTCGGGCTGATGATTCCTCACGCCGTCAGATTGGTTACGGGCCCCGACCTGCGTTGGGTATTGCCGCTGTCAGCGGTCGGCGGAGCGGTGATGCTTCTCGCCGCGGACGTAGCGGGGCGTTTACTCGGCAGACCCGGCGAAATCGACGCGGGGCTTGTAACCGCGTTCATCGGAGCTCCCGCGCTGATCATTATCGCTATGCGGTCAAAGGTGCGTTCTCTGTGAATACAATTGACATTATCAAATCCGCCTCGCGCAAACGGCGAACGCGGAAAATAATCGCCGCCGCCGCGCTGGGGTTCGTTACGCTCGCGCTTGCCGTACTGTCGCTGCTGCTTGGCAGGACGATCTATCCGTTCGGCGACGTTTTACGAGCCCTCGGCGGCGAGAACATACGCGGCGTGACGTTCGCGGTTATGACGCTGCGGTTGCCGCGTATGCTGACGGGTCTTCTGGCGGGAGCGGCTTTGGGCGTCGCCGGATCTGTCTTTCAAGCAATGCTGCGCAATACGCTTGCCAGTCCCGACGTTATCGGAGTTTCGTCCGGATCGACGGTTGCGGCTGTGTTTTGCATTTTGACGCTCAGGTGGAGCGGCGGGGCGGTATCTGCGGCGGCGATTGTGTCCGGTCTGGCGGTCGCGGCGTTGATATTCGCGCTGTCGGGAGGAGGTTCGTTCGGAGGCGGCAGGCTGATACTCATCGGAATCGGAGTCGGCGCAATGCTGAACGCGTTACTGTCATATATGACGATAAGGGCGTCGCAGTACGATATACCCGCCGCTATGCGATGGCTAAGCGGCAGCTTGAACGGTTCTCAGATGAGCTCCGTGCCGCCGCTGGCGATTGCGGTCGCCGCGCTGTGTCCCGTTACGGCGGCGCTGAGCGGAAAACTGCGGATACTCGAACTTGGAGACGAAGCCGCGACGGCCTTGGGCGTCGCGGTCAAACAAACGCGGCTGATTTTGACGCTGTGCGCCGTCGGATTGGTGGCGTTCGCTGCCTCGACGTCCGGCCCGATTGCGTTCGTTTCGTTTTTATCCGGTCCTATCGCCGCCCGGCTGACCGGCGCGGGACGCGCCGGAGTTTTGCCGTCGGCTCTTACCGGAACCGCGCTTGTGCTCGGCGCGGATTTACTCGGGCAATTCGCATTCGATACGCGTTTTCCCGTTGGTGTGATAACAGGAATTCTCGGAGCGCCATATTTGATTTTCCTATTAATAAAATCGAACCGCGAGGGAGGCGCAATATGAAAAGTTCGCACGTTTTGACGGTACGCAACGCCGTGATCGGATACGGCGGTTCACCGGTGGTAAAAGATGTGAATTTCAGCGTTCCGAGCGGCCGCATAAGCGTGTTAATCGGCGCGAACGCGTGCG
>JAITSR010000159.1 GCA_031287655.1 Clostridiales bacterium | reverse complement strand
ATAAAAATCGTAAAGACCGTTAAGTAAATTTTTGAAAAAGATTGACGCATCCTATTTAATAGGATAAAATGAACATAGAGTGAAAGAAGGTGAGCGCAATAGGGCGATTGTTCGTTTCGACTTTTGAGTTTGATAAACAATGGGAACACATGGGTCTCAACGGCGAAGACAGGCGTCGGCTCGAAAATGAGATTATTGTAAATCCGCAAGTCGGAGCCGTGATGCGTGGTACCAGCGGATTGCGGAAAATGCGATTTGCTTTTGAGGGAAAAGGAAAGAGCGGGGGTTCGCGCGTCTTGTATGTGGACCTCGTTGTTTATAAGCGCGTTTATCTTATCACGACATACCCGAAATCTCAGAAAGAAAATATTTCTCCTGCAGAACGTGAGATGTTCAAAAAGATAGTTGAGCAGACTAAGAGAGAGTTGGGAGGCGAAAAGCTTGAGTGAAGTATCTGAAAGCATTATGCGCGGGTTACAAGAAATGTTATCCCACGCGCAAGGAAAGATAGAACTCCGGTCGCACTATGTTACGGCGATAGCGCCGAAAGAGTATACAGCCGATGAAATCCGAGACATCCGAGATAGGCTCAATATGTCTCAGGGGTTTTTCGCTGAGGTTATCGGTGTATCTAAGAAAACGGTCGAATCATGGGAGTATGGTCGTGGGAAACCGAGCGGCGCGGCGGCAAGGGTTCTTGCCATCGCGGATAAGGACCCGGAAGCCTTGCGGCGATATGGTTTTGCGGAATGGTAATGTCATTTGAGTTGATCAAAACCTGCGCGCAGACCGGTGCGCGCCTTGGGCGGGTCCACACGCCGCACGGGTCCTTTGACACGCCGATGTTTATGCCGGTCGGCACGCAGGCCACCGTCAAGGGCATGTCGCCCGAGGAGCTGACCGCGGTCGGCGCACGGATCATTTTGTCGAACACATACCATCTTGCGATGCGTCCCGGCGAGGACGTCGTGCGCGAGGCCGGGGGGCTGCACCGCTTCATGCACTGGGACGGGCCGATCCTGACCGACAGCGGGGGCTTTCAGGTGTTCAGCCTGAAGGATATACGCGACATTCGGGAGGACGGCGTCGCGTTTCGCTCGCACATCGACGGGTCGCGCCAATTTTTCACGCCGGAGCGGGCGACCGACATTCAAAACGCCCTCGGAGCGGACATCATCATGGCGTTCGACGAGTGCGCGCCGTTCCCGAGCGAATACGAATATGTGCGGGAATCCACCGACCGGACGACGCGTTGGGCACAGCGCTGCAAGGAGCGGCATGAGAGCGCGGGCGACCCCGGCAGACAGAGCCTTTTTGGGATCGTGCAGGGCGGCGTTTATGAGGACCTGCGCGAAAGGAGCGCGGAGGCGCTTTGCCGCATCGGTTTTCCGGGCTACGCGATCGGCGGGCTGAGCGTCGGCGAGCCCGCGGCGGATATGTACCGGATACTCGAACACGTCGCTCCTATCCTGCCCGCGGACAAACCGCGCTACCTGATGGGCGTCGGGAGCCCGGACTACCTGATAGAGGGTGTGCTGCGCGGCATCGACCTGTTCGACTGCGTGCTGCCGACGCGAATGGCGCGCAACGGGACCGTGATGACGTCGCGCGGGCGGGTGATTATCCGGGATCAAAAGTACGCGCGGGACGACGGACCGATCGACGCGGCCTGCGGCTGCTATACCTGCCGGAACTTTTCGCGGGCGTATATCCGGCACCTGATCAAGGCGGGGGAGATCCTCGGCGTGCGGCTCACGACGATCCACAATCTGTATTTTCTGCTGGACTTGATGAAACGGATCAGACAGGCTATAATAGAGGACGACCTTGGGGGCTTTCGCGAACGCTTCTACGCCGGTTTTCGCGCGGACGAAGGCGAAGGCGGCGGCGGCGGACCCCAAAAGAGGATATGGTAATTTTTTTTACGCAAAATAAAGTGGACAAGGTTGTATTCAAAAACTTTAAGGGGGACAGTGAAGATGAGACAGTTGTTGAGAAAGATTTGGCCGGGCGCTCTGCCGTTTGTGTTCGGCGCGGTTGGCGCCGCGGCGGATAGCGGCGCCGTCGATCCCGCGGCCGCGGGGGGCTTGGCGAGCTTTTTGCCGCTCTTGGGCTACCTCGCGTTTTTTGGGGTCGTGATGTACCTGATGGTGTATATGCCGCAAAAGCGCAAGGATAAGAAGGCGAAGGAGCTTTTGAACTCGCTTCAGGTCGGCTATCGCGTGACGCTGCACAGCGGGATCGTCGGCAAGATCGTGAACCTGAAGGACGACGTCGTAACCGTGGAGTCGAGCGTCGAGCGGACGCAAATCGAAGTGAAGAAGTGGGCGATCAAAGATGTCGACAAACCCGTCGAAGCATAAGGGAGCGTAACAAGTCAGACGTTGCTCCGCAACGTCTCCCGAATGAACGTGCTGCAACGCCATGGATTGGCGTTGCAGGGTGGAACTCGTTGGAGCGAGAAAGTGGAGGCTAGGATGCGCCGCGCGCCGGAAGTCCGGCGTTCCAGCGGTGGAACTGAGCGCCGCCGGGAGGCGGATGAAGCGAAGTGGAAATAGTGTGAGCAACGAGCCGTGGAAGTGAGCGGGAGCGAACGACGGGGCCTTGACCCGGCCACGGCGACGATTGCGAACACGTTAACCGCTGACTAGTTACAAGCGAGCGGACTGCGAGCGACCATTTTCTTTACAAGACGTATAACGTGTGCTAAGATAAGTTGTATTTTTCCATTCGCTTGGTTACAGGGGGCTCCGTCCTGTTACCCAGCTTTTGGAGCATCGAAACTATAAAATGGAGGGCATAAACCATGCAAAAAGAGCAGAAAACGGGCATTATTGAGCAGTATAAGCTGCACGACGGCGACACGGGCTCGCCGGAGGTTCAGGTCGCGATCCTGACCGAGCGGATTAATCATCTGAACGATCACCTAAAGGAGCACAAGAAGGATCACCACTCGCGGCGCGGGCTGCTAAAAATGGTCGGCCAGCGGCGCGGGATGCTGAATTACCTGATGCGGCTCGACATCGGGCGCTACAGGACGCTGATCGCAAAGCTGAATTTGAGGCACTAATCAGACAGCCGGGGCGCGGAGCAACCGCGCCCCTGTTCATGTAAGTTTGTGCGGTTCATGAAGCGGATTATAAATGGAGAGGAAAAATAGATTACATGGAAAAGAAAGTGTACAGCATTGACTTTGCGGGCAGGGAGCTGACCGTCGAGGTCGGTCGTCTCGCGCAGCTTGCGAACGGTTCGGCGTTGATCCGCTACGGCGACACGGCGATTATTTCCGCGGCCACGATGTCGGAGTCGCCGAGGGAGGGGATCGACTTCTTCCCGCTCAGCGTCGACTACGAGGAAAAGCTCTACTCGGTCGGCAAGATTCCGGGCGGCTTCATCAAGCGCGAGGGCAGGCCGACCGAAAAGGCGGTCCTGACGTCCCGCAACATCGACAGGCCGATGAGGCCGCTGTTCCCCAAGGACCTGCGCAACGACGTCACGGTTGTGAACACGGTGCTCTCGGTTGAGCAGGACAATTCCCCCGAGATCGCGGCGATGGTCGGCGCTTCCGTCGCCGTCAGCATTTCAAACATTCCGTTCAACGGGCCGATCGGCGGCGTGATCCTCGGCCTTGTCGACGGGCAGGTCGTCCTGAACCCGACGCAGGCGCAGCGCGAGGCGAGCGCGATGTACGTGACGCTTGTCGGCACGGCGGACAAGATCATGATGATCGAGGCCGGCGCCGACGAGGTGCCGGAGGACGTCATGCTCGACGCGATCGTCAAGGGGCATCAGGAGATCAAAAAGATCGTCGCGCTGATCAATCAAATCGTCGCGGAGGTCGGCAAACCCAAAATCCAGTACAATTCCTCCGCGGTGCCGGAAGCGCTGTTCGCGGACGTCAAGGCTTTTGCCTATGACGAAATGCGGAGCGCGGTGCTCGCGGTCGAAAAGCAGGACCGTGACGACGCGATCCTAAAGCTCACGGCTGCCGTGCAGGAGCGGCTCGCCGAAAAATACCCCGAGGCGCCGGTCGCCCCGGCGGTAGTCAAAGAAGCGGTTTACAACCTTGAAAAAAAGGTCGTTCGCGAATATCTGATGAAGGAACAAAAGCGCGTCGACGGCAGGGCGCTCGAGGACATCCGGCCCCTGAGCGCGGAAGTCGGCCTTTTGCCGCGCGTCCACGGCTCGGCGCTCTTTTCGCGCGGGCAGACGCAGGTTTTGACCGCGCTCACGATCGCGCCGATGTCCGAGGTCCAGCGTCTCGACGGCGTCGACCTTGAGGAGACGAAGCGCTACATGCACCATTACAACTTTCCGTCGTACAGCGTCGGCGAGGCGCGGCCTTCGCGCGGCCCCGGCCGCAGGGAGATCGGCCACGGCGCGCTTGCTGAGCGGGCGCTTGAGCCCGTGATCCCGGACGACGTGACGTTCCCATACGCGATCCGGCTCGTTTCCGAGGTTCTGATGTCAAACGGCTCGACCTCGCAGGGCAGCGTCTGCGCGAGCACGCTTGCGCTGATGGACGGCGGCGTGCCGATCAAAGCGCCGGTCGCGGGCATTTCCGCCGGGCTGATCGTCGACGACGAGGACCCGGAAAAGTACATCACGTTTATGGACATCCAGGGCATCGAGGACTTTTTCGGCGACATGGATTTCAAGGTCGCCGGCACAAAGGCCGGGATCACCGCGATTCAGATGGACATCAAGGTCCCGGGCCTCTCCTACGACATCATTAAAGACGCGTTCGCGCTGACGCGCAAGGGCCGCGTCAAGATCATTGACGAGGTGATCCTCGCGACGCTGCCAAAGCATCGGGATCAGGTTTCCGAGTACGCGCCGAAGATTCTTACAACGTCGATCGATCCCGAGAAGATTCGCGATGTGATCGGGACCGGCGGCAAGGTCATCAACCGGATCATCGCGGAGACCGGCGTGAAGATCGACGTCGAGGAGGACGGCAAGGTCTATGTCGCGACGACCGATCTTGAGGCGGGCATGAGGGCGATCCGGATCATCGAGGGCATTGTGAAAAATCCGTCGCCCGGCGATGTCTTTGACGGCAAGGTCACGCGTCTGATGACGTTCGGCGCGTTCGTCGAGTTTTTACCCGGAAAGGAAGGGCTTGTCCACATCTCAAAACTTGCGGCAAAGCGCGTCAACAAGGTCGAGGATGTCACGGCGGTCGGCGAGGCGATGAAGGTGAAGGTCGTCGAGATCGACAAGCAGGGCCGGATCAACCTCGCAAAAGTTTTGGACGAGTAGGCGCGATGGCTATGTTCAACGAATTTACATTACAAAACGGGGTCCGCGTGATCTGTGAGCGGATGGAATCCGTCCGCTCCGTCGCGGTCGGCGTCTGGGTCGGGGCTGGTTCGCGTTTTGAGCGCGCCGAACACAGCGGCGTTTCGCATTTTATCGAGCACATGCTGTTCAAGGGGACGCGCTCGCGCACGGCAAAGCAGATCGCCGAGGAAATCGACGCGATCGGCGGGCAGATCAACGCGTTTACGTTTAAGGACTGCACCTGTTTTTATACAAAAACGCTCGACATCCACCTCGCGCAGAGTCTCGACATCCTTTCGGACATTCTGCTCAATTCCAAGCTCACGAAGCCGGACATCAATTTGGAGCGCGGCGTGATTTTGGAGGAAATCAACATGTACGAGGACTCGCCGGAGGACCTCGTCCACGATCTTTTAACGGAGTCCGTATGGCGCGACAGCCCGCTCGGGATGCCGATCCTCGGGACCGCCGAGTCGCTTGTGAAGATCGACAAGACCGTGCTGCGGCAGTATCTGACGGAAAAGTACATCCCGCAGAACGTCGTGATTTCGGTCGCGGGCAGCTTTGACCCGTCCGCGCTGCGGCAGACGCTCGAACGGAAATTCCGCAAGTTAAAGGCGAGCGGGGAGGCCGCGGCCCCTGTCTCGGATCACCCGCGGTATGCGCCGGGCGCGCGCATCCGCCAAAAGGACACGGAGCAGGTGCATCTGTGTCTCGGGCTGCCGGGTATCGAGATCGGCAATGACGACAATTACGCGCTCCATCTCGTGAACAGCATTTTCGGGGGCGGCATGAGTTCGGTGCTGTTTCAAAAAATCCGCGAGGATCTCGGGCTGGTGTATTCGATCTATTCGTATCTGACGGCGCACCGGCACGCGGGGCTTTTTACGGTCTACGCAGGGATGCAGCTCGACCGCACGGAGCGCGTGCTGAACATGATTGTCGACGAGCTGCGGACGTTCCGGGCCTCCGGCATGACCGGGGATTTGCTCGAAAAGTCGAAGGAGCAGTTCAAGGGGAATTTTTTGATGGGACTCGAGAGCGTAAACGCGCGCATGACGTCGATCGGCAAGTCGGAGCTTTTGCTGGGGTATGTGAATACGCCCGACGAGATCGTGCAGAAAGTGGAGGCCGTGACGCTCGAAAAGGCATATGAGGTCACGGAGCGCGTCTTTGCGCTCGACAAGATCGCGATCTCCGCGGTCGGCTGCGTTGACGACAGGCTCGAACAAGTGCTGCGGAGTTTTTAGCGGTGGCAGGGCAGGGGCTTTGGCCGGAGCTTTTGATCTGGCTCACGCGGGTTTTGCCGCGGATTCTGCCGGGCCTTTTGATCGGGGCGTGGACGGGCTATATCACAAATGACGCCGCGCTGCGAATGATTTTTAAGGAATATGGGATCGGGCGCTTCCGGTTTGGCGGCGTGATCCCGAAGACGCGCGCAGAATTTACCAAAGGGCTGCTCCGGCTCGTCGAGGAGGAACTGGTCCGGCCCGAGACGGTGCGCGCGCGCTTGGAAAGCAAGGAATTGATCGACGCGGCCGTGCGGTGTTTCTATGACGCCTGCGGCCGCGTTTTGTCTGCGGCGGAGCGCTGGGACGCGGAGCGTGCGGGAGATGGTGCGGAGGCCGCGGACGGCGAGGCAGTGGCGGGTGCCTGCGATGCGGCGACGGCTGCGGAGGGCGCGGGAGAGGACGCGGAGGGCGTGTGCGGCGGAGCGGTTGGGGCCGCGGGCTCGGAACATGCGAGCGGCGACGAGGCGGACTTCGCGGCGGAGGCCGCGGGTCATGCGGTCGCGTGGCTTTTTGGCGCGCTCGCCGAGGTCCTTACGGAGGACGGTGTTCCGGAGTGGTCACCCGATCCGGATGGTGTTCCGGAGCGGTCGGACTTGGATGGTGTTCCGGAGCGGCCGGATTTGGATGGCGTTCCGGAGCGGCCGGACCGGGACGGTTTTGAGGAAGCGATTGAGGCGCTGTGTACGCGCCTGATTTCAGAACTTTCACAGAATCCGGAATTTGCGGCGGCGCGCGCGGAGTTTTGCGCATCCTACGGTTCCGTGCGGATTCGGCAGCTGATCGGAGAGGACGCGTTCGTGAAAATCGGACTCGGGCTCGAGGCCGCGCTCGCGGAGTTCTGCGCGATTCCGGGGCGGGAGCTCGCGGAGCAGACGCGTCTGTTCGCGCGCCGCGCGGCCTATCTTGTGATGGACGCGCGTGTGACGGAGCGCTTTGCGCGCGCGATCGAGGGGCGGAGTATCGCGGAACTGCTCGGGTGGGCGGACGCTCCGGCGGCGGGGATCAAACGCGAGGGGAGCGCCCTTGGACGAGATGGGGACGCGCGCGAACGCGGAGAAGGCGCGCGCGAACGCGATGGGGGTACTTGGGAGCGTGGAGAGGACGCTCACGAACGCGAGGAAAGCGCTCATGAACGCG